>CAJQMS010000044.1 GCA_905479505.1 uncultured Burkholderiales Genera incertae sedis bacterium
AACGGTGCCAGACGCCTGATCAACGAATGTGACGCCTTCTTCTTTGGATAGATATTCAACGCCGTCACCATCCAGATCAATAGCAATGGGGTCGTCGTCGTCATCGTCATCGTCATCATCGTCGTCTGCAACACACACAATGGTCTCCTCAATCCACTCGTCGTTAATCAGCGACCTAATATTGCGCTGGGGAAGTCCATCACCTCTCGATCGAGGAGAATAGGCGGCCTCAAGATAACTCCCTAGGGGATCCTCCGATTGTTTATTAGAGTCAGCCGCTCGCATATAGAGACTGTAAGCGAGATTCTCGTAGCCGGCCTTAAGAGCCACTACGCTTGCAGAGCGCCAAATGGCAGCGTGATCGTAGGTCCGACCCGCTTGGATGTAAGCCTCCATTGCTTGGGAATATAATCCGAGTTCTTCATAGCTCAAACCAAGATAAACAGCGGCCAACCAGTAATCTCTAGAGAGTCGCCATGACGTATCAAACGCAACACTTGCAGTCTGAAGATCAAGTTCGGTTCGATTGTCTTTCGTGAAATAGCTGAGCCCCACCTTAAAATGTTTTTGAAAGGATCGGGGTGCCCTTTTCAACGACTTGAACTCATCGACCGTTATGGTTTTGGGTTTAACAGCCTCCCGATGATCATCAAGCGACATAGAGGCACAACCGACAAGCGATGAAAGCACCCCAATGAGCAATATGGCTGACAATCGCCCTACCAGCTTATAAATATTTCCGATAAGTTTCATATTAGCGAGCTACGACCTTGGACTCCCTCGGTGGACCAAATAAAAATAGGCGACGAACCTCCCTATTACTTGCAACCTTGCTTTGAATAAACCGTGTTGTCGTCACCAAGATATTGGATACTGTACGCACAGCGCGCTGTCATTTTGTCGCAAATATCATTGCTGGTATTCGGTCCGGTAACGTGTTTCCCAACATCTTCGCATGTATCTTTATAGATCGATTTCCAATCGTACGCCTCCCAAAGACCTGAACTTTTTAAGCCTTTTTTTATTTTTTCCTGTGCTTTTTTACACTGGTCCGAATAGTCTATATCGTTCTTACGAGCTTCATAAACCGAAGCTAGCGCTACTTGAGGAGTACCAGGATAGGGCGCGTCTTTAGCAAGGTACCCGCACAACCTCGAGTCCTTTTGACCCAATGCAATTGAAGAAAAAGTTAAAAGTATAAACGCGGTCAAAGACAGCTTCATCAATCTCAAAATTTAGTTCCTTTTTAGTTGATTAACGGCGTTTCCTGTGAACATTTTTGCCACAATCAAACGCATAATAATTTGAAAGAATAAGAAGGGATAGATGATACATATCTTTTCCATATTGTGTTCGGCACAGCCCTCCTTACGTTGCGATCGTGCTTAGTTTGAGGGATAAATTAAGCTGTGGTTAGCGCCACATGCGAACCAAAGGTTTACCAGACTTTTTAGCTTGCTAAAATAAAACCTTACAGGTGCAAACTCATGTTTATGAAATCCGTTTCGACAAAACTCAATTTAACGATAAGTTTCGTCGAATCAAAATACACAGAATTTATGATTTCATTTATTCTATGAGTAGAAACATCGTTTCACTGCGGTCAGGATTTGTTTTTCTTAAGATACACTTTCAACATGGGTTATATTTTATGATGTCATGCAAGCCCTAGAAGGTACCGCAGGAATTCTCAAGTCTTGGCGCTGACTTCAAGAGTTTCGACACGAATCCAGCCTAAAACCATCTTGACCCACAGATTGAGATCTTATTTCCACATTTAAAAAAGGCTTCCACCATGGCTAATAAAAATATTTCTGTAATTCAAATACTTGAATCTAAATACACCGATTGCATCGTCGCATTAATCTTATGTTCGAGTAGTCTATTTACCTACGGTAAAGAGCTTTTTGACTATACTTTAGGATTCCATACCGGCCATGGTATTTTTATTTTTGGTCTTATGTCGGCTCTAAAGGCTGTAGCAATGATCGTTACAAGCTCTAGAATGCTGATTCAAACTAAGCGCAAATTAAGTTAGAAGCGTCAGCCGCCGTCATGAAGTACCTGCTGGGAATTAGAGATTAGCTTATTGCGTGCTATTAGCGCCAGCACTTGAATTTTGGGCCGCGTCCGCCGTGGTTTTCACCTCAGGGCCGGCGCCATTAGACCGATCCGGCCAGCATGCCGCAATAGTTGAAGGCAGCTGAATCTGCTTCTTGATTGTCTCAGGCATGGGATCTTCATGGACACTAATTTTGCCCTTGATTAGTTCAGAAACCCAATTTTTTAACTTTTCCCGCTCATTAACAGCCTTGACTAATTCTGCCGTAGATGTAGCAAGTTCGGCGATAGAAGCTTTCTTTTTTTGTGTGCTCAGAAGTTTTTGCTCCGCATCTTTCTCGTAAGACGTCAAACCAGTTAACAAATAAGCGATGGAAATGCTCGTGATCTTATCCTTCGTCAACGCGCCCTTTTGTGTGGGAAATTCTTCAGCAGTAAATGTTTTTTCACCATCTTTAAAATCATGAAGGAAGTCAGCCACTCCAGAACTACCTTGATATATTTTTTCAACAACATAATCTGGGAAGTGTATTTTCAAGCTCACGTCACCACAAGACTTACGCGACCACTTAATCGTTTCTTTATTAGGAAAGTTGTAGTTCTCCAGAATTTGTGTCGAATCCGTACATTGAAATTGTGTCGTCAATTTAAACGGAAGATGGGCTGCACCGCTATTGACACTAATCGGCTGCGCAGCAATATCAAATACGTATGATTTGTTCGATAAGTTGCTAATGTTTTCTGTCAAGCCCGTGATATTCGTTTTTGTTTCTTCAATTTTTTTATTCAATGCGGCGACTTGACTTGTTAACGTAGTAGTTTGCTTCTTCAATTCTAATAAGGCTGCATCCTTAACTTTATCCCGTTTCTTAAAAAACTGGATACCATTATTTAATACGGTTGGAAGGATTAAATTGATCGGCGCTTCATATCCGTTTTTTTCAACGATAATATACTTCGAATCTTTATCGCGATCGATGTAGGCGGCCGCATCGGTCTCGGCAAATGTCCATAACAACCCATTATCCGCGTAGATAAGTTTGGCTAATTGCTCATTTTCATCAGCGTCTCGGATAGGTGTAATTACTTTATCCTGCCAAGAATCCTGTATGTCACAAGCAGCTTGAGCATTAGCGTACATGACCGAAAAATCTAGAGGACCTTTGATAACAGGAAACAACACTTCCACATCTTTTGGATACTTCAACGTTTTTTGAAAGTCAGCATAAGAGTCGACTGCATCAGCAATAAGCGACTTTTCAACATCCGGGTCTGTCCCAAAAGCAAAGTAATTGTGGGCCACCTCTGATGCTTGCGCTCGCCCATCATTTTCCTCCTCGATTACTTTTTGAGTAAGCTGCACGTATTTGCCATACGCTTTAGCAGTATCCAAGTGACTTTGCACCACCTTGCCACCTGCTGCGATTGATTTCGTGACAGTAACTTCGTTTACGATTTCTTTGCTTGATTCCTTGAGCACTTTGACGGTCTTTAAAGTGGACCCAAAAAATCCATCTGACGCTTTGGCGATATCACGCATGGTTGGGTAATCTCTCGCGAACTTAATCCAACCAGGCGGGGTTTCCGATAGTTTTTTATCTTTTACGTGTGCAAAGTCAGTCACAATGCGATCCATGACCCTGGCAAACGGGCCATTTTGCGTGCCAAGATTCGCCAACGTCTGATCCCAATCACTGCGTCCATCTAAAAGCTCGCGACCACGTTGGAATTCTGACAAGAAAGTAGCCCAGGCTTTAAATCTCGAATTTCGATACCACGTGAAAAAGTTCTCATACTTGGCTAGCATTTCTGGTGTCGCCGGCGTGCTCGATTTAAGTTCGTCGATAAATCCCACAATTGCGTCGCTTCCCTCACCCGTGAGTCCTGGCTCAATCACCGGGAATGAGCTATCAGGAGGTATCGACCCATTCCAAAAATCAGATAACGTGATTGATTTAACGTTTGGTTGAGTTCTTGCCCAATCGGTAAGCCAATCTAAATCCTCGCTATACACTGCCATTTGTGTGAGTAACGCGGCTTGAGTCACTGCGGTCTCGAGAAGTAATTGACGCTGCTCGACATCCGACCAATTTAAATAATCAACGTAAGCTTGACTAAAAGCTGCCGCTGTCCCCGGAGGAGCCTCAGCCACAGACTTATCCCCACTTAGCGCGGCGAGCAGTGTTTCACTTTGGGTTAAGAGAGGCATCTTTTTTAATTCGTCTACAGATTTTCCAGACCGAAATGCATCCAAAAGGTTAATCCGACGAACTAGAAACTGGATGTACCCTGCCCTATGCTGAGCTTGATTAGTAGAGACCAGAGCTCTGGCATTTTGAGCAATATTTCGATCCAATGGAACCATCGCGTATTCATGGAAACGGTTGAAAAATTTATTTTTCAAGTTACGTCGAAACTCATAAATATGAGCATTCATTGGAATTCTTTTGAATACAGGCTCTGGTGCATTTTTTTGCATCCAGTCAATCATGCCGCGGTACTGCAACAACGTTATCAAATCTTCTGAAAAATCACCCTCAAGCACGGCGTTGGTGGGTCGATGCTCTTTCATCATGGCCACCGCATCAATTTGTCGAGCGAAATTAAGCGTAAAGAACATACCACTGCCAATGAGAAATACAATCCAAGACGCGACTCCAAGATTACGTGTAGCCAGATACCAACGGCGTAACATCCCTAATGGGGAGACCAAATAGCGATCCTGCGGAATGAGGCGACCCAATAAATCTTTTAGAAATAACCCTTGAGAAGAGCCCCTAGTCTTTTCAGCCTTTGTTTCATTATTGAAGAAATTGGGGAATTCAGCGTCATCTTGCTCTGCACTTGAGAGGTAAATTCCTCTGACCAGAGGACTATCTAAGTAAGGCGTGTCTTGAAACGCCCCTTCAAAGAAGTGCTCTAGCGCCGGCTTTAATTTGGCTAACTCATTTGGGAACGTTAATATTGCCTCGTTTAGACCGAGCTGACGACTGATGACGAGTCTTAAATCTTCAGTGCGGTCAACAATATTATCAAATGCCTTATCAAGCAAATCGGCAGATTTGCCAATTTGTGAGGATGCGTTCGTGTAACCGACGGCCTGACGAAACGCATCCTGGGGAAGAGCCTTAGCCCAATCGCAGAAGCCATAGATTTGATCACATTTTGTAATCAAAACGTAAACGGGAATTCGAGAATCAAAAAGACGCATCAATTCATCAATACGTCGCCTCAAATGACGCCCCTCCTCAATCATTTCGTCTCTTGAGTTGGACGCTAAACTACTAGCGGATACAGAAACGATAATGCCATTCAACGACTCTTTTCGTCGTGACTTTTCGAGTAAGGACAGGATCTCTCGCCATTCTTTACTGACTTTGTCTTCGCTGGAAGGTGTGCAATAACGACCAGCAATATCGACCATTATCGACGTGTCATAAAACCACCAATTCCACGTTTTTGTTGGTTCAATCGCCGCATTTTGATCCACGTCCTTTACAGGAGAGCTTAACCTAGCTCTTGTTAGCGCGGTCGTCTTTCCGGACCCTTGACCACCAATCACCAAATACCAAGGAAGAACGTATGTTGGATCTCCTTTTTTTGCTAATTTTGACTTCTTTAGATCCTGCAAGGCACTGTTCCACTGTCGCCTTAAATTAAGCGTGGGCTCCTCTTCACCGTCAATGGGAACGTCTGGATTCAGCGCCAGGGTAATCTTAACTCTCGCAAGTGTAAAAATTCTCCTCAGAAACTTGAAAGTGAGCAGAAACACCACACAAAAAATAAATAGTATGTATCCCCATTGGCTCGACTTTTCGTAATACGTGGTGGCAAACCAAGAGATACCGCCAAAGCCGGTTAGGAATAGCGAGATGTAAACAAAAGATAAAAGTTGTTTAATCACAATGGCTACCGAAGAAAATGACTGTATCCATCCATTAGCGTGCCTAGGATGTAACTGAACGTTGTATGTAAGGCAAGTAATACTGCTAACGGAAATAACGCGACAATCAGAGTGGTGACGTTTAATCGATTAAAAAAAGTACGCTGTTTTTCTGCGGGCGGAATGCTGTCCGTGCTAGGAAACAGAGCATCACCATGGAGAATATCCAATTCTTTTCCGTCACGAATTAACGTTTGCAGCAAGTGATGCTTAATTGCATTTAAAGCACCTGTTTGGGTGGCGCTGACATATTGCCCCTTAAACCCTAGTTGCAAACAAACATAAAATGTCTCCCTGGCATGACGATAGGTGTTGGGTAGCTGATTAAGTCTTGTAAAAAACTCGACACCGCCGTTAGTGGTCTCAAATTTCACTTTTTGCAGTTGTTCACTTCTCCAAATTTCCGCTTGTTCACTATTGGAACACATCACTGATTCGTCAATCCACGCGCATACAGCGAACAAAGCTTGTTCGCACTCATCCGCGTCGAACTTGTCAATGGCAGCGTCTGCTCCACTCTTAAGCATAGCTTCTATTTGCTCCCTGAAGGACGCGTAACTCTCCGGCATCGATCTTGAAGAACGATAAACAAAAGCCAGAAGATCAGAATAGCAGTCAACAATTCGCATAGTTAATTTCTCAGCACGACCAATTCAATTTTTAGATCGGCTGGCGCGTTCGCCCAATATAAAGCGATATTAGCTGACCGTTCGACATCAGACCACTGGTCGTTTGATTTACTCAACCCAAAGTACAAAGAGAAAGACCGTCTTGGAAGACCTTGTGGCGCCAACGGCAAATGCGTCACCTCTACACCGGGCAAGGATCTATTAATTAAGTTTGGAAGTTCCTGGCGACTCGCTACTTTAGCCTCTGATTGAAAAGAACGTACGACAGACTCTGGATCTTCTTCCGTGCGAAGCACAAAATAGCATTCGTTTTTCGCATCAACGAAACGCCTAGGCAATTCGGCTGCAAGAAAATCGCCATCTGGTAACAATTGAACAATTAACTCTGGCCCAATGGTTATTTCATTCAATAATTGGCGGATCAAAATTAACGACGCATGAACACATCTTCCGATATTCCCATGATCATAGGATGGCAATCCGTCTCCACCCATACTTGTCTCACCGGTCATGCTGTGCCGATCAGAGAAAGAACTCAACTCTCCGACAATCTCTCTCAAAACCCCATAGACGTGCCAAGGGTGGGTCAGTTGGTTATCAATTAAATGGAAAAGTCTAGGCCCGTATCTATTGAGCGACCTGAGGGCGAGTAGAAAGGTCATGTAACTCGCATCAAACTCGGACTTTTGCATCTCCCTTGGGCTTTTATACTCCTCTAACTGCTTACTGCGCCCCACAATTTCATCTCGAACATCCCTCAACATACGCGTGAGATTACTCGAACCAGTCAGTGCGACTGTGGGCGGTACAAAATTTAATGCCGAGTGTATTTTTTCACCATCTCGAACGAGGCGATCAACATGTATGAGCTCATAGTCTCCAAGTTTTTCCAATTCATCGTCCCAAAACAGGCGAACGACAAACGTCAAATCACGATATTGGGCATCTGGGGCGCTACCATAAATATCCCGCACCTCTTCCCAACTGGTGGTGGTGACGAATCGGGTAGTCACCGTCTTAATATCAGATTCGGTCTCTAACACCGTGACATTGGGTTCGTGAGCACTCAGTTTCTTGATGCCGATATAAACGTTCAACGCTTTGTCGACACGCACCATCGAGTCATCAAACGCTCTAGGGACAAGTCTCGCATTTTCACCCAACGAAACGTGCGCTCCATCTTTAAACAAAAACTCGCCATCCGACATTTCGATCAAGTTAACGTCTAACGATCCGCTTGACACTTCGGACTTCATAACACCCCAAAAATAAGGCAGTCCAACATTCGCAATTGTCGATCTTTTTGTGTCGTTGTGAAGATCTTGTAATTGCAGGTGCTGTGGCTGAAGGAATAAACCTTGGTGCCAGAACACTGGTTTTTTATTATTCACGAACTCTCCTACTATTCCGCTATCCCAATATCTGCTGGGTTAACTCGAAATTAAATTGACTCAACCTTTATAATGTTTCAATTGACACAGACAGCTTTTTTTTCAAACTTAACATCCGCAGAGAGGGTTTCACTACTCGTGATCGAATCTGCTCCGAATCCAATTTTTACTATCAGTTTCTCAGGTTGAGCCTTATACGTTTTTACGACTTTACCGCTTTTTATTACTTGCGTACCAATTTCATAAAACTTTCCAAATCCTGCCTTAGGTTTCTCAAAATACCCACCGAATACGCCGACATACTTCGCCTTCTCAGCACGATCCACGACATAAGTGCTCTTACAGTTGGGCTCTATAAAAAAGCGGTTGACCGCCAATACAGAAGAGTTCTCGTTCCCCGCTAACATATCGACAATGGCGCCCTCACCCTCATTCAACTTCACTAACTGATTCATATCGTCACTTTGAACAACCAAAATAGATAAACTGTGACTGCTTCCAGAGACCTGATTTAGTGTCTTATCACTCTGGGCTAGCACGACAATCGAATCTTTTTCGTAATCCCAAACAATTTTAGATTGCGCCTCTGTGACTGAATTACCACCAGCCATTGAGTTCAAGGTGCCACACCCGGTTAGCCCAAGCGACGCGACAATTGTTAATAACGCCAAATATATGTGTGCCGTTCCCATATTTCTCTTAAATAGTTGCTAAATTAGTTACCTTCGCGCGATACCGGAACCCAAGCCAAAAGAAAAAGTAGTACTTAAATTTATCAAGGATCACATTATAGTGTAGTAAATGCCCATCAAGTAATCTACTGATACATTCGATTTATTCAATTTTTCGTTATTCGTGGGTATCTTTTTTTACAAAAAGATGGGTATCATTGAGTTAACTGGGTATTTCCCTCTTTTATATGTTTAATTTCAAATTTGGAGTTTAAGACGCTATGGCTGAAAGCACTCAACATAAACTTGATCGAGTCAGATCACCACGAGTTCAAATCACTTACGACGTCGAAATAGGAGACGCCACTCAAAAAAAAGAACTCCCCTTCGTCATGGCGGTTTGCGGAGATTTTTCTGGGAACCCAGAGCAAGCATTAGTCAAAGTCAAAGAGAGAAAGTTAGTTAACATCGATCGCGACAATTTTAATAGCGTTTTAGCAGGCTGTGCTCCACGCGTCACTGTCCAAGTAGAAAACACATTACAAAAAGACGGCACCAAAATTGGTGCGGACTTACGCTTTAAATCGCTTGAAAGCTTTGATCCAGCTCAAGTAGCGACACAAATTGAACCTTTGGCTGAGCTGCTAGCCATCCGGGACAAACTTTCTGACTTAAAAAATAAAATGTACGGAAACGACAAACTGGGCGAAATTCTTGCGGAAACTCTTCAAGATGCCGACAAACTAACCGCTCTCGGCAAAGAATCCGGTAGCGCGAATAAGGAAGGGGAATAAGTTATGGCCGAAAACATGAAAACAGATGGCGCTTCAGCGGGCGCAGATTCCTCACTTCTTGAGCAAATTATTACAGACTCAAAGGTGGCGCATTCAGATACTGAGAAAACACGAGCTAAAGAGTTAATTAACCAACTCGTCCAAGAGGTGATGGATGGCAAAATTACTGTATCAGACAATATAATTGCTAACATTGAGAGCCGGATAGCTGCCATTGACGAGACCGTGTCTGAACAATTAACTGCCGTGCTGCACGATGATTCCTTCAAGAAACTTGAAGCCAGCTGGAGAGGACTTCATTACTTGGTTTCAAAATCAGAAACGGGTACTGGGCTCAAGATCAAGATGTTCAATGCAACAAAAGCCGAGTTAATTAAAGACTTTAAATCCGCTTCTGAATTCGATCAATCGACGATGTTTAAACAAGTCTACGAGGAAGAGTACGGAACGTTTGGCGGATCTCCTTACGCCGTTATATTGGGTGATTATGAGTTTGGGAAACACCCAGAAGATTTATTTCTTCTTGAGGAAATCTCCCACGTCGCCGCGGCTGCTCATGCACCATTTATATCAGCAGCAAGTCCCCAGATAATGGGATTAGAATCTTATTCAGATTTATCAAAGCCACGAGATTTAGCAAAAGTGTTTGATACGGTGGAGTACGCGAAATGGCATTCCTTCAGAGATAGCGAAGATTCACGCTATGTTGCCTTAGCCCTTCCACACGTTCTTGGTAGATTGCCATACGGTCCGGATACACTGCCAGTTGAAGCGTTTGATTATAAAGAAGACGTCAGCGGCCAAGACAACAGTAAATTCCTGTGGGTCAACGCGGCCTACTCACTCGGCACAAGAATGACAGATGCCTATGCCAAGTACGGTTGGTGTACTGCCATTCGCGGTGTAGAAGGCGGCGGCATGGTAGAAGGACTTCCTGTTTACACCTTTTCGACTGATGATGGAGACGTTGCCCTTCAGTGTCCAACGCAGATCGCGATCACTGACAGACGAGAAAAAGAGCTGGCAGATTTAGGATTCATTCCTTTAGTTCACTGCAAAGGCACTGACTACGCAGCATTTTTCTCAGTGCAATCAACGCAATCGCCTAAGGAATACGATACAGACGAGGCAAACGCGAACTCAAGGTTGTCCGCACAAATTCAATATATTATGGCTAGCTCACGATTCGCTCATTACCTAAAGTCCATGATGCGAGACAAGATCGGCAGCTTTGCCAGTCGCGCCGACGTAAACACCTTCCTCAATGGATGGATAAATAATTATATTCTCGCCAATGATGAAGGGAGCCAGGAGCTCAAGGCACAGTATCCGCTGAGAGAAGCTCGGATTGACGTCACTGAGATTCCTGGTAAGCCTGGGGCATACAGGGCTGTCGCGTTTTTAAAGCCTCATTTTCAATTGGAAGGCCTTACAGCCAGTTTACGAATGGTTGCAGACCTTCCGCCTGCAGCGAATGGCTAGAACTTATATCAAGCCAAGTTGTTTATAAAAAAATTTTAAGGAGTAAAAAATGGCAGTGGATATGTTTTTAAAATTGAAGGACGTTCCCGGCGAGTCCATAGATAAACAATACAAGGGTTGCATCGACATCCTCTCTTGGTCATGGGGTATGTCACAGGCTGGAACCACACACTCAGGTTCCGGTGGCGGTGCAGGCAAGGTGTCGGTAGCAGATCTCACGATCACAAAATACATCGATAAATCGTCACTTCAAATGACCGCCAACTCGTGTAGCGGTAAGCACATAGATTCAGGTTCTATTTATGTCAGGAAGGCAGGTGGCGACAAACCACTCACTTACATTGAAATTGATATGACTGAAATCATTATTAGTTCTGTAAGTATTGCTGGTACGCAATCAGATGAACTAATAATGGAAACGATAGGCTTGAATTTTAGTAAATTTGCCTATACCTATTACATTCAAAAAGATGACGGCACCGGCACTAAGGTCGGTCCTATCTCGTGGGACATTGCTAAAAACACGAAGTAAATCTGGTGAGTCAAGGCGATTAATATCCCTTGACTCCATTTGAGCGCGCACAAATCATTTCAAATGCGTAACGATTAAATAATCGCCAAACAGGTCGAGTTATCACTCTGCCATTCGTAATGACTTCTTCAATCCCATAGTTAGCGCCCTTTGTGATAGCGGGACAAAGCGGTCGCGTTCTTCGATCAAGCTTCACACCTAGGACTTCTATAATTCAAGGTGCCCCCCCGTGAGGCTACTGTCACTTTTATATTGGTAGTCACTATTCTTTGTAAACGGAATATAAAGCTGTCTCGCATTTCCCGGGAGGTTCCTGCCTGAACTTTTCTCAACGTCTGATTCACGCTGTAAAGAATTTATCTTTTTTCCGGTGTCATCGTCTAAACGAACGGGATCCATTCTGTTTTGACCTGCGACACGACCGAAAAAAGCCTTGACGGGAGTTTTTAATGTCACACGACATAAGAACTTCAAACTTCCCCAATTTTCCTTGATTGCTAACGCATTGCGTGCCCATTCCCTTGCGTGCACACCATTGCGATTTGCCAAGTTCACTTTCATATGCCAACCAGGATCGTCGATGTGTTTCCCGCCAACATGCAATCGATTAAAAGGAATCCACCATGGAGACATATTTCCGGCTATAGAGAGCGTCTCAGTATTGCTGACTACTTTGCAAAGTTCAAAACCCTTTAACAACTTAATCGAAATAACATCCGCCAACCCTCCGGCGAAAGCTGCAATCACGTCCTCATTGGTAAACTTTGATTTTGCCCAGACTGTGTACGTTGGCAGTGAGCCCCAATCAAGCACACCACCGGGTGCTCTTTCCACATTTTCACAGCCTTCGAAATTATTGATATCGAAGTAATGCATAGCTACTTACCCTCTAATAATTTTTCTTGCATAAACGGCTAACTCTCACTTAAAGAGTCTCCACCATCAAACGTGACGTTTCACAATTCAATTCCCCACCTCAAATACTCGATAAAACCTTATGGTTACGCGTCCGTCGTTAAAGGGGCGGCATCCATTATTTACCCGACGAAGAGACACACAGAGGGGTTGTCTTAGTCATCATCAGAATCACTATTCTCGGTGATTCCAAGCGTTTCTCTTAATTGCGACAAGGTAGTCTCATCTTTAATCATCTCATTAAGCCACTCATTCAGATCCATCCCACCCCAACTAATCGCTCTTTGAACGATGTAAGACACAGGACTATGCGGCTCGGACTTTCGGAAAAATTCAGCCACAAGTGCGAGCGCATTTAACGCTTCAGCTTTCGTACTCACTCCGACTATCGCACTCTTATTGGTCGTTGCAGCACTGGACAACGAGTTATCCGAGGATTTTTGAGCTTCATCTGGAGCACCATTATCCCCACCATCGTCGCTAATCAACCCCTTTTGAGCCGCACAACTTATTACGAGTTTCTGACAATCGACAATTGCCTCTTTTAAATCCATTAAGCTTGGCGAATTAACCCCGAATTTATCGTCCACCATGCTAGTGAGCGAATCAATAGCCAGAACACTAGTGGAGATGTCTTGCATTAATGTTTGATAAAAATCAGCGTCACTAGCCAAAACGGCGTTATTCCATTTTTCACCATTGATCTTGCCATCACTCAGTGCAGCACTGGCCGCCTCCTCGTTTTTCCGAGATAAGTTATCAACATCTTTGGATTCCTGCCATTTAAGCCAGCCATATGCCCCGCTAGTCGTGAGTGGTATTTCACGTATTTGAATGGGCAAATTGGTCTCCATCCAGTTCAGCCTGGAAGCCCTTAGGTCTAAGTCTCCGTCTTCCACTAAGGGGAATAAATTATCCCATTGGTTTTCTAGCAATTCGGTGATGAGATTTATTCCTTCCGACAACCCCGAAAACCCTTGAAGCTGTAATATCGACTCAGTTAACCAAGCCCCAATTTGCAAGTCCTTCGTTTGATTTTGAAACGCATCAGTAGCTAGGTCTTTAACTTTATTCCAGTCAGCGGCTTTTATTTCTGTTTTCCATTCACCTTGATCTAATGACGGATCGTCTTGGCGTCTCGCCTCTTTAATATCGTCAAAAAGCGGCTGAAACGTTAAATCCTCCCCGCAGGGATTGTCGTCTGAAATGGGGGCAAGCAAAGCTTCAATATTTAATAGCATAGATATTTTTTCATTCACGCGATTAAGACAGTCGGACAGCCAAGAGTAATTGATCCACCGTGAGCCGTAGTATCTCCCATACGCGCAGCTGGTTTATTTGTGATTAACACTGTTGGGCTTCCCAATAGGATGCTATCTGGAGGGCCCACACAAACTGCCATATCCCCCAACACAGCGGCGGGCAATCCTCCTATCAGCACGGTTGGCGCACCAGGACCTGTTATGGGTCCTCCCACATGCGGTACTGGAGGTACTGCTGGTGTGACCATGGGGCAAACATGCATGTCTGTGAGTCTTGCTGCGGGCTGAGGCATTGTGCTTAATCTCTAGGTTTTTTATTACGGCCAATGACGTTTTTTCGAGACGACATCAGCACCAACGTCTAACGCGATGGATAGCTTGGCTAACATTTCACCGCCAAACGGAATACATCGGCTAATAATAGCATTTGCTGCAGTTTCACTCGCAGCGTTCGGTGGCGCGGCCACTGCAGGGTTATCAGGCCCGGAAATACTACCACCACTCCAAAAAATTGATATCGCCAAACATCCAATCGGATCTTGTAACCCAAGATTGTCAAAAATAACCTTGAATTCTTGTCTCTTTTTTTCATTAGGATCGATAACCCATGAGTATGTTTTATCTAATAATTTTAACCGCTCAGGATTTTTCTCTACCCCTAACTCTGTGAGTAAGCATAAGTATGCCCAATACACGGTATAACGAACTGGAAGACTATGCGCATACATTTTGACAGCATCAATTAGTACCTTATTGTCTCGCAAAATACTGATAAATTCAGTCACCGAGTAAGTGTCTTTAAATAAACTTGACGCGTCGTCGGTCAATTTAAACTTAGTCGTGATGTCAAACGCGAGCATCCATCACCCTGTTTTGAAATACAATCTTTTTACCCAATGTTTACCAATGCCCCCTGCACTGTTACAACGCCAGCAGCCTTAATCTCCGTCGTGGCCTCGCCACTCACCTGGACTAAAGAACCTTGAATATTAACTGATCCAGCCGATTTTAAAGTGATAGCAGCGGATCCATCTAGTGTCAAATTAACACCTTTTAATGTAATCCCTGATTCATCAATTTTAATACTGTTTGCGCCCACTGAAAGCTCAATGCCACCCGTTGCTTTAGTGGTGAGCTTACCAAGATCAACAGTCGTCGAGTGATTCCCTTTGATGAGTTTTACTTCGTAGTTTCCAGCTTCCAGACTAACGACACGATTTCCTTTGGTAACTTTCAAAGTGTCATTACCAAAAGTACTAACGGTCCTGCCCCCCTTATCTACATTTAATAAATGAGAGCCTTCTTTCACCTCTATCTTGAAGTCTTTCTCGATAGTCGTTGTCTGACCGCCTTTATTTATCTTAAGCGTATCATTCCCGGCACCAATGGTCGTAGTTCTATTTCCTTTATCAACCTTATCAATCTGATCTCCACTTTCAATTTCCATTATCCGATCCCCCTTACCAAGCTTCAAAGAATCGTTACCACTCTCAATACTTACTGTTCGTGCTCCTTTTTCGATCGTCAGTTTCTCATCACCCTCTGTGATTTTTTCCGTACGATTTTTCTTGATCTCGATAGTCTGATCGTTACCAACCGTTAGACTATCGTCATGTTTGACGACTCGCGAGAAATCTTTCTCCGCCTGAAAATAAACGGCCTCATCGCCCTTTTTATCCTCGAAATACAGTTCGTTCGCGTTATCAACACCCCCATCTTTACTCGATCGAGTCTTGATTCCACTTCTCGTTTTATTCTCAGGTAAAGAATAAGGTGGCATTTTTTGCGCGTTGTAGATGGCGCCGCTAACGATAGGGTAATCCGGATCGCCATTTAAGAAATCCACTAAAACCTCTTGTCCCGTCCTAGGCAAAAATTGCGCTCCGTAAAGGTTGGAAGCGACTGACTGAGAAACCCTCATCCAACAGGAACTATTTTCATTTTTCTGACCATCTCTATCCCAATGGAATTGAACTTTAATTCGTCCATATTTATCGGTATAAATTTCCTCATTTTGAGGCCCCACGACAGTCGCTGTCTGGACCCCATAAACTTTAGGTTTCGCGGTCTTCGTGTTCTCACGAAATTGGACCTTCGTTGAGATACATGTTGCGACAGAATTAAAGCCAACGCTATCGTCATTTCCAAAGACTCCATAGCCGCCGTTTCGACCCTCGTGTGTCACCCCAACGAGTAAATAGTCCCCGTTTTGATCTTTCCGATAATGGTCAGACAGTGTAAATAAAGCCCCTACTTGCAAATGCGCGCATTCTGATTCAAAAACAACCCGACGAGATCCAGCCTCAATGGATTCCATACGAACTTTATTAATGGCGTCAATGTCACTGCGCACAGACATACCGTCAAAATAGTCATAAACCTCGGCCGTAAGCGCACTGCCCGTTGAGATAGTCGTATCGAGAGAACCGGACAGCTGGGTATTTGGCGCCTCAAAGTTATAACTCGCACTTGAATAGCGATTGGCGGTTAGGCTATATTTATCCCGCCAGACATTGATCCCCATGGCTCTAGCGGCTTTTTGGGCATCACGAATCAGGGGTAAGTTGTGATTGGAATTAAGAAACGTATGGCTATTTTTTTCGTCGCATAGAACAAGCGTATGCTTATCCTCAGAATGCTCGAAATAGAAATAAATACCTTCTTTTTCCATCAAACGAGATAAATACGAAAAATCCGACTCTCCAAATTGCACCGAGTAATTCAACTTACTATATGCTCCTCGGAGGTTCATTTTAAAAAGAGTAATCCCTCTTTGCTTTAGAACGGCTTCAATAATATCTGGAACGCTCTTATCTTGGAAAATCTTAAAAGAATTCCCTAATGCCAGAGAACAAATAGAGGGCTTAATAGTTATTTGAAGCTTTACGAAATCAAACTCTGTATTGTCTTCCGTAATAATCAATCGACCTAACTCGGAGATATTAGTAATGATTCCATTGGCGAATCTTTTCGCGCCATATTGACTGCCACTTTCATCCTGCGCGTTAATGGTGAGCGTTGCGTTTTGTCCAATAATTGATGGAAGACTGGGTAACTCATTTCGAGCACAAGCAAGATTGATCGAATATTCGAATAAGCACGACATCGTCTCCTTCGCTTTGTAACTCAGCACCAATAACTTATCTACCCCTAGAGGAGTATCTAGGTTTAAAAAACGTCCCTTATCAGAAAAATCAGATGAGGCCATATTTAAAGATCACCCTGCTTAGCATCGGCGACTTTATGGTTAACCTGAAACGCTAAGTTAGATTCAAAATCATCGCTTGTTTTGATGAAAATCTCTTCGATTATTAAGTTATTTGTCATATTATCCAATATAAGCTCAGAAATTACTGGCGCTACCAAAGTATTTAGCGTTTCATCAAGCGCACGCGCTCCGATATCAATTGAAGTAGACCTTTTAACCAGGTTTTCGATTATTCCATCCTCGTACTTTAAACGGATCGAGTGCGAACTCAATAATCTTTTTTCATAAATTAATAATTTTGCTCTGGCTATCTCCCCTAGGGACTTCTTACTGATAGGTTTATAGGGGATTATCGATAATCGCCCTAGAAGCGCCGGTTGGAAAACTTTTTGTAAATGTGGTCTGATCTTTTGAACAACGCTCTTGATATCAACATCGTTGTTACCATCAAACAATTCCGACACCATCTCTGAGCAAGCGTTAGAGGTCAACAGAATTATGGTATTTTTAAAATCAACTTCCTGACCCTCTCCATCATCCATGACCCCTTTATCAAAAATCTGATAAAACACCTCTAGAACATCCGGATGCGATTTTTCAACTTCATCGAGTAACAACACACTGTAAGGTTGCCGTTTTACGGCTTCCGTTAAGACCCCCCCGGTGCCATACCCTACGTATCCGGGCGGGCTGCCTCTTAAGAGCGAGACGCTATGCGGCTCCTGGTACTCAGACATGTTGATTGTTATCAGACTTCGGTCACCACCAAAAAAAGTATCGGCTAGAGCAATTGCCGTCTCGGTTTTACCGACTCCACTTGAACCCACTAATAGAAATACCCCAACCGGTTTACCAGGATCCTCCATTCCAGAGCGGGAAGTTTTGATCCGCTCAGATATTGTTCTCAATGCGTGATCCTGACCAATGACACGAGCTCCGAGTAAGTCTTCAAGGTTTTGTAATGCGTGGACCTGACTCGACATCATTTTACCCGTTGGAATTCCGGTCCAGTCTGAAACCACCTCGCTAATTAAACGAGAATTGACCAACGGTGAAATCATGGGTGATTCTCCCTGCACCGTAATAAGCTCCTTCATGACCGTCTGATATTTCTTTCTATCACCATGACTTTGAGTAGTAATCGCCGATTCCTCTGAAGGTAGTGGCTTGTCTGACTTTAACAATTGTTCAAGCGCCTCTAAACGACCGATTATTTCTCTTTCTTTTCCCCATTGCTCCTCATAGTCATTAAGAGTCGCGATTAAATCCTCCAATTCAGCTGTTATCGCAACAATGCGAGCTTCATGAACATCGTCAAAATGTTGCTCCGTCATAAGTTGTGTCAGTTCTGTTTCATAAAACACTTGCTGAGCTCGCAGGTCTTCGATGGCGCCTGGCAAAGTATCCATGCTGATTGAGGATCTAGCGGCGGCGGTGTCTAGAACAGAAATGGCCTTGTCCGGTAGAAGTCTCCCAGTAATATAGCGACTAGACAGCTTTACAGCTGACAAAATAGCCTCGTCCAATATTCGAACCCCGTGGTGAGACTCCATTGTTTTAGCGATTCCTCTGAGCATGACAATCGCCTGATTTTCAGTAGGTTCCGAGACTTTTATAACCTGAAATCGTCTTGATAAAGCACTGTCCTTTTCTATATACTTTTTATACTCCGACCAAGTGGTTGCCCCAATAGTCCGCAGAGCACCGCGAGCTAATGCGGGTTTTAATAAATTTGCGGCGTCATTTTGACCCGCCTGGCCACCAGCACCTACCAGCGTATGCACCTCATCAATAAACAGAACAACTGGGACCACACTTTTTTCAATTTCGTCGACAATGGCTTTTAGACGACTCTCGAATTCGCCCTTAACGCTAGCGCCCGCTTGTAATAAGCCAAGGTCGAGACTAAATAATTTTGCCAACTTAAGATCTGCTGGCACATCTCCAGCTCCAATTTTTAAGGCTAATCCCTCGACTACCGCTGTCTTACCAACACCCGCGTCACCAATCAGAATGGGATTGTTTTGTCGTCGGCGAGCCAACACGTCAATTAACTGCCTTACCTCTTGATCGCGCCCGATGACGGGGTCCACTAATCCTTGTGAGACAAGGCCTGTCATGTCAGTGGCATATGTTTGAAGACTCTCCAGCGGCTCCATGTCCGGCACTTCGCTGTCATTAGAGGGAATAATCGCCTCCTTAGCACTTTTCCCGTTAACTGCTACTCCCTCGATAGAACCTCTCGTGATATCCCCAAATTGCGTGGATAGTTGATTAATTTCAATTTTCGTCAACTCCTCAATTCGTTGAGAAAAAATATTAAACAGATATGAATCCCTCAACAACGCGACCAATATGTGACCAGACCTGATTTTGGGAGATGAAAAGTCCACGGACGAGACCACCCAGCTCAACTCGATTAAGTTGATTAAGCTAACAGACAAAACTGGGACTTTTGATGAACTTTTTGTCAAGTTTAGAACTGCGATATTTAATTTTTCTATTACGTACTCCACTCGTAATCCGAAAAATTCACATATCAACTGAACATCAGTGCCTTTTATTTTGAACAACTCAAGCAAAAGGTGCTCAACGTCTACCTCCTTGTGGCTCTGAGATTTAGCTAAACCAGCCGCCGTTTCGGTAGCAATTACGCTCGTATCATTGAGTTTAGATATTAATGATCGAAGGTTAACCGCCACCTACAGATACCTGAGTTCGTAGTCGTGCATCAATGTACCCAATTAGCGTTCTGTGACGTATGCATTTTTTTATCCTCACTACTAATCTGAAATACAGAATGGTCCATATCTGAACCAGTGACCCCAGGCGTCAGCCAAGATGACCATCCTAAATAAGACAGAGATCCTTTTTCACCACCCAATGTACACACTGGAGCGTCATCTCTCGCCAAGACGACCTGGATATCGAAATCGAGAGTGGGACCGACATAAAAACTTATAAAACTGGAGAGCCTTTCAAACCGTTTCTTATTTGGAAGCATTGATTCAAACTCCGTCTTTGTTAACGGGCCGAGTCGAACTCGAAACGACGATTGCTGATCCCAGTACATTACTCCCAACATACTTCCCTCACCTAAAACATTTTCGTGCTCACCAAGGCTCGTACACTGTGCCTCGGGTATTTTTACCCATTGCCCCCTAAATTGTAGGACTTCATTTTTAATGCCAAATTGATCTTGGATAATTGACGAAAGTCCGTCTGCCGTTCTGGTGTCGCCGATCATTATGCCGCTGTAATAGGCAATACTTAAATCAGAGACACCCACATTCTCGACGTTCAGTTTTTCGCGTAAATTATCTGTACCAAATCCTAGAAGGTCTAGGACATTACGAACGACTCCATCCTTTTGATTCTCTTCCCAATCGACATAGAGGCGGTGTTTGGCCCAGGACTTATAAAAAAGATCTACGAACCTGTGGTTGAATATATCGAGAAAATCGCGGAGTGCATGATCTCGGTATTTAATTTTTCTCTCAATTAAAAACTCTGTATAGCTCGAAGGTAACGCACCAGAGGAGCCTGTAAGACCCAAAAAATTAACGACCATACTTAGCGGCTTTCGAGGGCCTTTTTTGTTGGACTCTAAAACCGGTCCTGAAAGATCATGAATCTCCGCTGAGGGTGACTCCAGGCTAAGCCTTGACTTAAAACGAACCAAATTGTGGTTTTTTTCACTCTCATTGTTACCGTTAAAGCTGCTCGCTCTGCGTAATAAGCGTACCGCTTGAAAAAAACCAAATTGAAATGGTTTCCGAAACAGCCGTCCGATTAAACTAAAACGGCTTTTCCGGCTCGTGGTTTGCATTTTATGAGTACCTTTTCACGCTGGCGACTGGTGACCGTCAGCTGGGTAAAACTGTTTATGGTCGCATATAGACCAAAAAACTGGTCCAGCACTTTAGAAAATAGTAGTGCGCTACTTCCCTCAAACCTATCTTCGTCTAATTCGATTGTAATACTCAGGCCTTTCACAAAAGATTGACGGCCTGGAACCCCTATTTTCGTCACGGCAGATTCGCACGATACATCGACAATCCCATCGATTTGATTACGCACTGCCGGAGAGTCGCTAAAATTGTACAGATTAAAAATTTCCTTTAAGGCGTCTTTTCCATTTGAAACAATTGACATGTGGTTTAGAGATAAATGAGAGATCAGCCGCCATAATTTATGAGATTTTAAATTAGGTCGCTTTGTTGGAGTGGGCTGCTTTAAAAAGCGAATCCTACTGACCGGGGCTTCTCCATCCACTGTTAAAACCCCTTGCTCACCTCCATACGGAAGCAAACTTGGAAGATCTCGATTCAAACAAGTCAAGTCAAGCGACAAGATCTCCCTTTCGTCAATCATAGGATTAAACTGATCATCTACAACTGATAAAAAGACCTCTGTGCCTGAATCGTAGCGCATTAACGATGGCTTTCTTTTTGAATACCAAAACCTTAAATCTTCATCTTCATTGGAAGAGTGATTAACTGAATAAAATGGTCTGTACTCAGTGGAGGCTTTACCGCCCTCCGAAGCATCAATTTTTTGAACTGAATTAATCTCGTAAATCTCCAACCCCCTCGTTCTCCGTACGTCTGGTACGACCCTATGTTCATCGCTACGGTGTTCAAGAGAAAGTGGCTCAGAGAGCTGCTGAAATAGATTAACAATGGGGGTGCAGCCGAGTTTAAGCGTCTCAACAGTGACTAATTCCGTTAAAAGAAATAATCGTTCACTCCGAGCAAACTCTGAACAAAAGAGCTTTATTTCGATCTCCTTATCAAAATCCAATGTCATACCTTCTGAAATTGAAGTTAGATCAAAAAATCCAAATTTCTCAGGAAAAACAAAGTATTCATAAAGATAACGATAAGCAATCATGGAACGAGCGTCATAATCCACTAAATTATCATGCTCTTCGAACCCTACCGGAGCGATACTACTTGGCGGCAGCACAAAAACAGATCCGTTTAAATTCGACACTTCTATCCTCGTTACCGAATTCAATATCCACTCGTACAGCCCTGCGGTTTTTGCAGCAACGCCATCAATGCAAAATCTTAACCGATCAATATTTAGCTTGGAAAAAGAGGTTCCACCGAGCGCCTCAAGCTTTATTGACAATGCCGCAACGGAATCATCTCTGTCATCAGAAAATTCTGCTTTATTGATCATTTTAAAATTAACGTCTGCCACCTTAATCGGCCACAGATCGACTGGATAGGCTGTACGAAAACGCACTGGGATGCCGTCGATTGGCTGAGAAAATAACTCTCGATGCCGCTCCATTGTGAATTTATCCGTTAAATGTAACTCGTCTGGGGTCACCTCAAAATAGGCGATAGACATTGATGGAATCGGCCGCAGCAGATGTGGATACAGCACATTTAATAGCGCGGTGGTGATTTCCGGAAATTGCTCATCTAACTTGTGCTGGACTCTCGCAGATAAAAAAGCCACCGATTCGATTAAACGCTCCACATGAGGGTCGCCAACGGTATCGCCCTCAATACTAAGGCGCGCAGCTATCTTGGGATATTCCTTGGAAAATTCCCGAGCTAACGTCCTGAGACTTTGAAGTTCACTGTTGTAAAAAGGTAAAAGCTCTTCGATCATGAATTACGTGCCTATTTGATACAGCTGTGTTTTAGTGTCGAGTGTCGCGTCGTACGATATCGGAGTCGCAATCGGCTCCACTAACAAAAGACCATATATTTTAATAGCTAATTTACCATCTTCAGTGGAGTCCGTGACAGCAATCTCTACGTCAGTCAATCTCGGTTCAAAAAGCTCGATTGCTGATTTGATAAGCAACCTAATTTGTTCTTGGCCCTCGACTGTTTGTGAGTTGATTTCTGTAAAGTCTTTAATTCCAAAGTTCAAGACAGATTTGTTGGCGAATGAGAAATTTTCGATACCATTGATCTCGGATTTCCTGGTATTCAACAGTAACTCTAGATCTCTTCGAACGCCCTTTTTAAACAACTTGAGGGAATCTGTTTCGTTGAGAACGTTTTCCAATAATTTTTTGGGCTCATCGTCTAAGCAGCGATCAAAAAAAGACTGCGGTATGAATTTAGTGTCCAGAGGCACGGTTTTCCCTTTAGTTTGTCTTACTCACCTACGTCGGTGCGATCAAAACGCTTTTTCCACATCATCACTTCAGGGAGCTTAAAAAGACCAAAAATGTCGAAGACGGTTATAGTGTCTCTTAGTTTCCAACTCACACCACCAGAATACACGAAGTTCAAGGATAACTTTGTCTCGCTTAACTCTTAATTCACAGGCCGAGCATCGAATGACAGAAATAAGAAGTATGCAACTCCAAAATGTTGCAGTATTTGGCGCTTCAGGGACCATCGGTGCCGCACTTATCCGAGAACTAGCAGATAGACATCCACTCGCAAATATACACGGCATATCGCGTGAACCCGTAGTTTCAGAGTCTCTGCCGCCAAAGGTCAAGTTGCATGAACTAGACTATGCAGATAGTGACAAGATCAAGGTGTTTTCTGAGGGTTTTTTTCAGCAATATGGCTCTCTTGATTTGATAGTGATTGCCACTGGCGTATTGAGCGCCATTTCTAAAAATCCTGAAAAAAGTGTAGAACATATCACCGAGTCCGAACTCCTCGAGAATTTCAGAATAAATACGGTGATTCCTACACTGATATTCAAACACTGCTTTACTTTGTTAAGCAATGCTCCGACTCCAACGTTTGCAGTTTTATCTGCTCGCATCGGGAGCATCTCGGATAATCGACTGGGCGGTTGGTACGCCTACCGTATGTCAAAAGCTGCCCTAAATATGTTCATCAAGACCGCCTCCCATGAACTCAGACGGAAAAATAAACACAGTGTGGTTGTTGGACTTCATCCAGGTACAGTAAAGACTAAATTCTCAGAACGCTTTATCAAAAACACAACAAAAAATTGTTTTACGCCTGAAACGGCAGCACAACAATTAGTGAACGTAATAGGCAACCTCACACCGCCCAAATCTGGACGGTTATTCGCTTGGGACGAGACTGAAATCTTACCTTAAATAGTGGGCTTAAAAGCTGCGATTACCCAGTTTTCGTGAGTTCATTAAATGGTATACCCTGAGTATCCTTCTCGCTCAGTGACAAATCTAAATCATGTATGGGCCAATCAATACCAAGCGTTGCATCGTCCCATGAAACCGTCACCTCATGCTCCGGAGAGTAATAGTTTGTAGTTTTATATAAAAACTCCGCCTCTTCTGACAATGTCAGAAATCCATGCCCAAACCCTTCTGGAATCCAAAACTGTCGTTTATTATCCGCGGAGAGCATAACGGCCACAGACCTGCCGTAGAACTGAGACTGAGGTCGCAAGTCAACCGCTACGTCAAATACCTCACCCTTGACCACCCTAACGAGTTTACCTTGCGCATACGGACTTGTTTGGAAATGTATGCCTCGTAGTACTCCTCTTTGCGACTGAGAATGGTTGTCTTGCACAAAATTTACACCGTCTAAACCAAGCGATTCGTTAAAAGCTTTCAAATTGAAGCTTTCATAAAAAAAACCCCGAATATCGCCATAGACTTTAGGCTGAATAATTTTTAAATCAGGAATCTCCGTATCAATAATGTCCACTGTTGTGCCTTTTCACCATACGCGTCAAATATTGACCGTAGTCACTGTTAGCCACACTGGAAGCTGTCTCTAAAATTTTATCTGAGCTCACCCATCCCTTATGCAGAGCAATTTCTTCTGGGCAGTGAATCTTGACACCCTGACGATGTTCGATGGCTTGAACATATTGAGAAGCTTCCGACAGACTTTCAGGGGTGCCGGTATCGAACCACACATGTCCACGATCCAACTTTTCAACATGAACACTGGAGTGCTTCAGGTAAGCGTTATTGAGGGCCGTGATCTCAAGCTCTCCTCGCGACGATGGCTCTAAGTCCGCTGCGAATTTAGGAGCATCTGCGTCGTAGAAATATAGACCTGTCACCGCATAGTTTGACTTTGGGTCTTCAGGTTTTTCTTCAATGTTGATTAAGCGTCCGTCCGCTCCAATTTCTGCAACGCCATAACGCTCAGGATCATGCACTTGGCATGCAAATAGCGTCAAATTCCTCATCGAATCGAGAGACAGCTCGTTTAATTTCACCCCAAACCCTGCTCCATGAAATATATTGTCCCCGAGTATGAGTGCACTGGGTGAATCTGCTAAGAAATCTTCTCCGATGATTAGTGCTTGAGCAATACCCTCTGGTGCGGGTTGAATCTCATAATTAATCTCGATACCCCATTGACTGCCACTACCAAGTAACCTCTCAAAACGCGGCAAATCCTCTGGCGTGGAAATGATTAAAATCTCTTTTATTCCTGCCAACATAAGTGTTGCTAATGGATAGTAGATCATCGGTTTATCAAAAACAGGTAAAAGTTGTTTAGACACGACATTGGTTACGGGGTACAAGCGTGTCCCTGTTCCTCCAGCAAGGATGATTCCCTTCCGTTCTTTCATGTCAAAAAACCTTCTTTTAATAATTGGTCAATTGTACCGTCTACACCCTGCTCCCATGCTGGTATTGATTT
>CAJQMS010000045.1 GCA_905479505.1 uncultured Burkholderiales Genera incertae sedis bacterium
GAGAGTTTTCAGCGCTTCTTCCATGACTTTACGAAAAACTGGCGCCGCTACCACGCTGGCGTAATATGATCCACTTGGCTCCTCGACCATGACCGCCACAATAATTCGCGGATTAGAAACAGGAGCTATACCGACGAACGAAGAACGATATTTTCCTCTAGCGTAAGAACCACCAGCCGCCACTTTTGCTGTTCCTGTCTTGCCAGCTACACGATATCCCGGGATTGCTGCGCTTAAACCCGTTCCACCCTCATGCGTAACCGTCTCCAACATGTTCAAAACCGCTCTAGCGGTATGCTCAGAAATAACTCTCCTACCCTCGGCTGGGGCGGAACGTCTTTCAAAAGTGACCGGGACCAACGTGCCACCTCTCGCAAAAATTGAATAGGCTCGTGCTAATTGAAGCAGGCTCGCCGACATTCCCATTCCATAAGAAATGGTCGCTCGATGAATCTCCCTCCAACTTTCAGGCGGCCTCAATACCCCCCTTGCCCCCCCTGGAAACTGATGCGTGGGTAACTGACCGAAGCCGGATTTCGATAGCGTGTCCCACAATTGCGTCGGCTCCATCATCTGTGAAATTTTTGCTGTACCCACATTGGACGAAGTCTTAACTACGTCACTTACTGTCAACAAATTGTTCTCGAAATGATCATCTTTTATGTTTCTTCGACCAATACGCAACTGGCCGCCCTCAATATCAATCAACTTCGCTGGCGTGACAAATTTTCCCTCAAGCGCTGCAGCAATGGTAAACGGTTTTAACGTTGAGCCTGGCTCGAATTGATGCACAACCGCACGGTTCCTCATGGAAGCTTGGTTTTTGAAAGTCGACCGGTTATTCGGGTTGTAACTGGGCCAATTAGCAACCGTCAATATCTCTCCGGTAATCACATCCAATACGACTACACTTGCGGACTTGGCCTCATGTTCAAGTACCGCATTCTTCGCCTCTGAATAAGCGACATATTGCAATTGCCTATCAATGGATAACGCCAACTCCGCGCCGTTCTCGGCATTGCTTATGGTAGCCACCTCTTCGATGACCTGATTCAACTTATTTTTATTTATTCGACGGCTACCTGATTTTCCTGCGAGAGTCTTTTGATAGGAATACTCTATTCCTTCCTGTCCCTTTTGATCAATGTTTGTTATGCCAACTAACTGCGCGGTCGCCTCGCCATTCGGGTAATAACGCTTGTATGTTGTTTTTAACCCCAATCCGGGTATTTCCAGTAACATAACTTTTTTCGCCAAACTCGGAGGTATTTGCCTTTTTAAATATACCTCTCCTTTATTTTTTTTATTAAGTTGCTTTATGAGAAAGTCAGTGTCGAGTTCCAATAACCTTGAGAGCTGTGATAGCTTTTCAGTTGAGATACTTTCGAAATTTATTCGTCTCGGATTGACAGTGACTGTCTCAACAGCAGTGGTTATGGCTAGCGCTTCTCCGTTTCGGTCAGTTATTAGCCCCCGAGTCGCGATTAGCGATTTTGTTCTGGAATAACGCTTTTCCGCTTCAGCTTGCAAAAAATCTTTGTTGACGCTTTGGCAATATAAAGCTCTTGCAGCCAACGCCATAAAACCCAAGAACATCAATGTCACCAATAGTCGAGCCCTCCAAACCGGCAAACGAATATTTAGTACAGATTGGGGCTTAGTTGTCATCGCTTACCTCCCTCTAACGAGGGTGAGAGTAAAATAATATCCTCTGAGTTAGGCTGCCTCATCTTGAGCTTTTTTTCGGCAAAACGCTCAACTCTTTCAGGACTTTTCAGCGTAGATTGTTCAGCAACTAACTTTCTTTTATGCTCTTGAATTTTTGTTGATCTATTTCTCTCATTCTCGAGCTCGTTGACCAACTTTCTCGATTCGTGTCGTGCAGTAACCAGGGAAATCGCAGACGTAATGAGAATAATGAAAAGTAGTAAGCTCACCTTCATGGGCCATTCCTCTCTGCCACACGAAGAATTGCACTCCGCGAACGCGGATTACGATCGACTTCGTTAACAGTTGGCCTCACTGCTTTACCCATAGCCCTTAGACGCGTCTTAGGTAGATCAGCCTCTCTGATCGGGACCCGATCAGGGACATTGGGTTTCGACTCCCTAGCAATGAAGTGTTTAACTATTCGGTCTTCCAAAGAGTGAAAACTAATTATTACGAGCCTTGCGCCACTCAGCAAGATCGAAGTAGCCTGACTCAAGAAATCCTCTAGGTCGTCCAACTCTTGGTTCAAATGAATTCGAATCGCTTGAAAAGTTTTAGTTGCAGGATTCCTACCGGTATTAATATGAAATTTTCTCGGGATAGCTCTCTCGACTACTCGGCGTAATTGATTAGTTGTCGTTAACCTCTCAGTAACCCTCGCCTCAATAATAAACTGAGCGACCCTTGGGGCGAAACGCTCCTCCCCGTATACCCTCAGAACTCTAGCAATCTCAGATTGGGTTGCAGTATTAAGCCACTGCTCTGCCGTCTGTCCCTTTTTTGTGTCCATCCTCATATCCAACGGACCGTCATTTGAAAAACTAAATCCACGGACTGGATTATCAATTTGGGGCGATGAAACGCCTAAGTCCAACAAAATTCCGTCAACATGTCTAATACCGATTGCGGATAGGATGGGCTTTACATCTTTAAATGTGCCGTGAAAAATTTTAAAGTTTTTGGCTTCAATTTTTTTGCCTTCTAAGACGGCTTGTGGATCTTTGTCAATAGCGACGAGTAACCCCTCCTCATTTAGTCGCTTGAGAATTTCCTTGGCATGACCGCCCCTGCCAAAAGTGCCATCCACATAAATACCGTCAGGCTTTATATTTAAAGAATCAATGGCTTCATTAAGTAAAACCGGAATGTGTAACTGGCTAACTAGGCCCGCATTGATCTCGCCAGATTGGGCAGCATCAGAGTGCAAAATTTTCCATTCCAGGCGGCGGATTCGCTGGCCCTTCGTCAAATTGTGAAATCTGCTTTTCCCAAGAAGATTCGCTCCATAGTTCGAAGTGGCTCCCCTGGCCAACCAACATTACTTTTTTTTCTAACCCCGCAAATTGTCGCTGCGATGGAGAGACCAAGATTCTTCCCGAGTTATCTAGCTCCATTTCTTCAGCGAAACCCACGAGTAAACGTTTCCATAAACTCAGCTGCGGATCGAAACTAGAAAAAGACATGATTTGAGCTCTGATGGGCGCCCAAGACGCGGAAGGATACAACAGAAGGCATCGATGAGGGTGCGAAGTAAGTACTAACTTTGTTTCTGAATTCGACAGTAAGCGATCTCGATGCTTAGTCGGAATGGCCAAGCGACCCTTGGCATCCAAATTTATGCCTACAACTCCCTGAAACATAAAATCGCCTTAACTCGAAAGAGTAAATATTCCCTTTTTACCCACTTTTTTCTACTTTTACCCACTCTAGGTGAAAAGATAATTCAGGTCAAGCAATAACTCAGTAAAATCGGCAACTTACGAGATTTTCGAATAGGATACGGAGAACCTCCATGCAGAAAGCAATAGAGGGATTTGGAAGTCAGTCTGTAAGCCGGGTTCTGTCTTTCGACAATAAGTCGAGAGGCAATCATTCATCTGGATCAAAAGTTACCCTTTGATTCTAGCAACCTACCCGAGGACGACGCGAGCCACGCCAATGCCCCCCTATTTGGTCTTGCTCCGGGTGGGGTTTACAATGCCAACCTTGTTACCAAGATCGCGGTGAGCTCTTACCTCACCTTTTCACCCTTACCTCAAGCCTATAACCCAAGGCGGTACGTTTTCTGCTGCACTATCCATCGTCTCACAACGTCCGGTCGTTAACCGGCACCACGCTCTTTGGAGCCCGGACTTTCCTCTACAAATTACTAACTCTGCAGCGATTGCCCGACTAACTTCCAACGATATTTTAACATAAAATCAGCATGTTAATGGAATTATTGACCCGGAACCTTAAGTTGTACAACACCAATCCAAGGTCTCTCCAGCCTTAAAAGGCACAACAACACCTCCAGGGTAAGAATATTGATCAACTATTTTTTGTGGGTTTTTTATCAACTTTACATACCCTTCATTGAGCGGCAGCCCGTAGAACTTTGCACCATAGTGTGAGGTAAAGCCTTCCAACCTATCTAGCGCACCAACAGACTCAAAAGCCATGGCATAAAACTCCATAGCGGCGTGAGACGTATATACACCGGCACAACCACACGCCGCCTCTTTAGTTCCTTTTTCGTGAGGAGCACTGTCAGTTCCTAAAAAATATTTCGGACTTCCCGATGTGGCGGCGCGAACAAGCGCCAATCGATGCGTCTCTCGCTTGAGAATTGGCAAACAATAATGATGAGGCTTGATACCACCTTTAAACAAATCGTTCCGATTCAGCAAAAGGTGATGAGCAGTAATTGTAGCCGCGACATTTTCAGAGCAAGAGTCTACAAAATCCACTGCATCTGAGGTGGTGATATGTTCTAAAATTACTTTGAGTTCAGGAAATTCCGTCACGATCTTAGATAAGACCGAGTCAATAAAAACCTTCTCTCTATCAAAAATATCGACGCTCTTATCAGTTACCTCGCCATGCACCAATAATGGTAAGCCACACTTCGACATCTCCGCCAAAACATTGTAACGAGCCGAGAGGTCAGTCACTCCTGAGTCTGAATTTGTGGTTGCCCCAGCAGGGTAATACTTGACACCATAAACAAATCCAGACCCCTTTGCAGCACGGATCTCAGCCGGTGTAGTTCGATCGGTCAAATAAAGAGTCATTAGCGGGCTAAAAGTCCTTCCCGCAGGGATAGAAGACAAAATCCGCGCTCTATACTTCGCCGCCATGGTGGTCGACACAACCGGTAACGAGAGATTTGGCATGACTATAGCCCGCTGGAACTGAGCGGAAACATGCTCTACCGCTAAGGACATTAAGTCTCCATCTCTGAGATGAATGTGTAGGTCATCTGGCTGACGAATGATTAATTCATTCATGCTTGTGGTCTCCGATTTTATTGATATCAAGTTCTTCTTTCATCTCTAAAGCTATTTGATAAACTTTCTTTCGACGTACCTGGGCATACTTGGCAACAATATCAACTGCTTGTTTCAACGACAACGACACCATCAGCTCCCTCAAAAGCTCTCTCGCCTCCTGGGGTACCTTTTCATCTTCGCGCGAACTAGCCGAGAAAAAAAGAACAATAACAAACTCTCCTCTCGATTGATAAACCCCAGAGGAAACCCAATTGACCGCTTCATGCAAAGTAAATAAAACTGTCTCTTCATGCACTTTCGTTAATTCTCTGCCGATAAATATTTTTAGGTCATGACCGAAAATAGAAACCATATCGAAAAGGCATTCCTTTATACGATGCGGACTCTCGAAAACAACAACTGGTACGTCGCTGCTTTCAAAGTTCGTCAAAACAAACTTCCTTTCACTTGCTTTTGCCGGCAGAAAGCCTTTGAATAAAAAGCCTGCTTGGCTCAAACCGCTTACCGAAATTGCCGCAGTCAGAGCGCTTGCTCCTGGCACAGGCTCTACGTGATACCCCGCCTCTCTGGCCCTAGAAACAAGGACTGCCCCAGGATCACAGATCGCAGGAGTACCCGCATCCGTCACAATGGCAACAGAATTCCCGGAGGATAAGAGCTTAATAATTCCATTTGATGACGTAACCTCATTATGCTCACGATAGGAAATTAAACGACCTTGAAGTTTTAACTTTGCTAACAACCCTTTCGTCACTCGCGTATCTTCTGCCGCTATGACATCCACCGAACCCAGCACTTTGATCGCTCGGAGTGTGATGTCACCCATGTTCCCGATGGGCGTCGCCACAACATACAACGTGGAAGGTCTTGCCTCCCCCTCAGAAAGGTCAACTTTCATTGGATGAAAAAGTCGCGACGAAAGGACGAAATCTAATCATATGCATTAAAAACTAACAAACAAGCGTGATGGTTATTATTATCGAAATAATTTCCAGTTGTCAGTTAAAATAAAGTTTAGTTTGAGATAAAATTTTCACTCATCAGTATACCTTTAAGAGTTAATGTCAAAATATGAGTCTTCAAGCAAGAATAAATTCACACTTTTTAAGCAGTATAAAAGTAAAACACGACGCATTGCCTGTTCTAACCGCCCCCCTCACGGCGGCCATCGAATTGATGACAAAAACACTCCAATCCAAAAATAAAATAATGGCTTGCGGAAATGGGGGATCGGCTGCCGATGCACAACATTTTTCCGCTGAGCTATTGAATCGATTTGAGCGAGAACGCAAACCACTGGGGGCACTAGCGCTCACCACAGACTCATCCACCCTCACATCTATCGGGAATGATTACAGTTTCGATGAGATTTTTTCGAAACAAATTTTAGGGTTAGGTCAACCTGGAGATACCTTGCTCGCAATCTCCACCAGCGGAAATTCAGAAAACGTCATAGCGGCTATCAATGCCGCACACAAGCTTCATGTTAATGTAGTCGCTCTGACCGGCAAAAGTGGAGGGAAAATGGCACAAAGATTATCAAGTGATGATGTTCATATCTGTGTGCCAAGCGAACAAACCGCAAGAATCCAAGAAGTGCACCTGTTGTGTTTACACTGTTTATGTGATGGAATCGACTCAATAATTTTAGGAGACGAATAGAATGTACAAATCAGCGATTTCCACGATTCTTATAGTTTCAATTTCCGGTCTCTTACATGGATGTCTCGGACCAGCGGTTGTCTCTGCAGGCATCGGCGCAACAATGATGGTTGAGGATCCTCGAACAGCGGGCACAATAGTCGATGATCGAATTATCGTTAGCAAATTGTCAGCAAGAATAAAAGATAAATATCCAAAACAGGCGAAAATTCACGTTACTTCATACAACAATGTCGTCCTACTAACAGGCCAAGTTAAATCAGAGGCGGTCAAAGACGACTTACAACTGATGGTTCTCGAGACGCAATCCGTCCGAGACTTTAAAGACGAAACGACAATCGGAGAATTCAGTACATTAAAGGATTTTGCCAAGGATGGGGCAATCAAAACACAAGTTGTCAGCTTACTTACACGCAGTAAGGACGTGAGAATTGTCCGAGTGAGCACCACGGTAGAGTCTGGTGCAGTCTACTTAATGGGACTTGTAACACAAGACGAGGGCGAAACTGCTGCTCAAATTGCAGCCTCAGTGAAAAATGTATCCAAAGTGGTTAAGATTTTTGAATACGTAGACTAGAGAACTTATGCCAGTCGCCTGATGACGAGGGCCTCATAGCGATACAAGGCCAGGGATATCGATCGAAGCCAAGCCAGAAAGTCTTATCTTAAAAGAAGTTATTCAGGAACTAAATGTCCTAAACGACCACAAACAGGCACCTAGTGGAAATTTAATTCATGGTCAATAAAAATATAACCGCAAAGAATGGGCGTTTAGCCATCGATCACCTACTGAGACCGCTCGTGTTCACTAATGGCGTGTTCGACATTCTCCACGTAGGCCATGTTACGTATCTTTCACAGGCTAAGAGCCGTGGCGCCTCACTAATTGTGGCCCTCAATTCAGACGCTTCTGTGAAACGGCTCAACAAAGGTTCGGACAGACCCATCAATAAAATTGAAGACCGTGCTGCGGTCATCGCAGCGCTCGGGTGTGTGGATGCAGTTATTAGTTTCGACGAGAATACTCCATTGGAACTTATCTTGACAATCAAACCAGATATTTTGATTAAAGGCGGAGACTGGCCACAGGACAAAATTGTCGGTAGCTCTGAAATCAAAGCTTGGGGAGGAGTGACTCATTCAATACCTTTTGAGCACGATACTTCGACCACAAGAACAATTGAGCGCATTCGGCGTGGTTAACTCTGGTGAATAGGGCATTACTAGTTTTCCTGTTGGTCTGCTGCTCAGTTGCGCAAGCGGCCGTCACAAGGTCGCATGGCATAGCGATGCATGGAGAACTTAGATACGTTGATAATTTCCGGTTTTTCAATTACGTAAATCCGAAAGCGCCAAAGGGAGGTCGGATTAATCTTGGGGCCGTTGGTACCTTTGATAGTTTCAATCCATATATACCAAAAGGAAACTCCGGAGCCGGTGCGTCAATGGAAACCCTCATGGTCACGAGCGCCGATGAACCATTTAGTGCGTATGGCCTGATTGCCGAGTTCATTGAGGTTCCAGAAGATCGCAGCTGGGCGAAATTTAAAATCAGAAAGGAAGCTAAATGGCATGATGGAAAACCGATTACCGTTGAAGACGTTATCTGGTCTTTAAATACTTTAAAGAACGATGGCCATCCGTTTTATCGGTTTTATTACGGGGACGTAACTGCCGCAGTTAAGATCACCGAAGACACTGTAAAATTTGAGTTCGCCGATAGCACAAATCGAGAACTACCACTAATTGTCGGACAAATGCCAATCCTTCCTAAACACTACTGGGAAGACAAAGACTTTACTCTAACGACATTAACCCCGCCACTTGGAAGCGGTCCTTACAGAATCAGCAACTTCGAACCGGGGCGTTTTATAGCACTTGAGCGCGTTAAAGATTATTGGGGACTGGACATTCCCGCGAATGTCGGAACCAATAATTTCGACGAAATAAGAATTGACTATTATCGAGATGAAACCGTGCTCCGCGAAGCGCTCAAATCGGGAGATATTGACTACAGGGAGGAAAACCAAGCGAAGGCATGGGCCCTGGATTATGATACCCCAGCAGTTGATCAGGGTACTTTGAAAAAAGTTAATCTTCGACATTACAATCCAACGGGAATGCAAGCCTTTGTATACAACACCAGACGCCCAATTTTCCAAGATGTAAGAGTTAGGGAAGCCCTGGCTCACGCGTTTGATTTTGAATGGACCAACAAGAATTTATTTTTTGGACAGTATGCTCGAACTAAAAGTTTTTTCTCAAATTCAGATTTGGCATCAACCGGATTACCCGAAGGTCTTGAGCTTAAAATATTAGAAAAATATCGGGACCAAGTGCCGAGCGAAGTGTTCACAGATTCATACCAACCACCCGAAACAGACGGAATGGGGTGGCCAAGAGAAGGTCTATTGGAGGCTCAAAAATTACTCTCGCAAGCCGGATGGAATGTGGAAGATATGCGCCTCACGAATCAATTGACTGGTGAAAAATTTACGTTTGAGATTTTGTTATACAGCGAGGGGTTTGAGCGAATTGTTCTTCCGTTCGCGCGTAACCTAATGAAACTAGGGGTCGATGTTCGTGTTAGAAGAGTAGATCAGACTCAATATATAAATCGCGTACGAAATTTTGAATACGACATGATTGTTTCGGGTTGGGGCTCCTCAGAGTCGCCCGGAAATGAACAATTCGGTCAGTGGTCCTCAACCGCAGCAGATTCTCCTGCTGCAAGTAACTACGCAGGAGTTCAAGACCCAATCGTAGATGCACTAATCAGCGGACTGGTTCAAGCCAAGTCTCGAGAGGATCTTATTGCATATACAAGGGCGCTAGATAGACTCTTGCTGTTTGGTTACTATGTGATCCCACAGTGGCATTTAAAATCACAAAGAATTCTCTACTGGAATAAATTTGGTTTGCCCGAGATAACCCCAAAATCTGGGACGTCGACTAACCTTTGGTGGTATGACATCACCAAAGCAGAGAAGATTGGTAGCGCGGTCGCGCCTTCTAATTCAACAAATAATCCTAACATTAAGGTGTACTTTTTCATCGCTCTTTTAGTAGTCATTGGCTTTTTCACTTTCAAACGCCTCAATCGAAAGAACGTATGACTCCATATATTTTCAGACGATTGCTTCTCATAATCCCTACCCTGTTAGGGATTATGCTGACTAACTTTTTAGTGATCCAAACTGCGCCAGGAGGTCCGGTAGAGCAAGCAATTGCGCAACTATCAGGCCATTCAAATGCTATTACAGAGAGAGTAACGAAGACGGGGAGCCAGGAAACGCTCAACAGCACAGCCTCGCCAAAAAAAATTGAGAGTAGTTCGTCGACACCCTACCGGGGTGCCCAAGGACTAGATCCGGAATTTATAAAAGAACTGGAAACTAGGTTCGGTTTTGACAAGCCGCTTCATGACCGATTCTTAAGTATGTTGTCCAATTACCTAGTTTTCGACTTCGGTAAGAGTTTTTATCGTGATACGGATGTTATCGATTTGGTTTTAGAAAAACTTCCAGTTTCAATTTCACTCGGACTCTGGACCACCTTAATTGTTTACTTGATCTCCATTCCACTCGGAATTCGTAAAGCGGTAGCAGATGGCAACCAATTCGACATGATCACCAGTTTCGTAATCATCATAGGGACCGCTATCCCTGGATTTTTATTCGCGGTATTTATGATGGTAATTTTTGCTGGGGGAAGTTATCTCGACTGGTTTCCGCTCCGAGGACTTCAATCGGAAGAATATCTATCAATCACTGCCTTTGATTGTGCGATGAACTTAGAGTGCGTTAAAGATTATTTTTGGCATCTTGCTCTTCCCATAATATCAATGGTAATTGGTGGGTTTGCCGGTCTAACTATGCTCACTAAAAATTCATTCATGGATCAAATTCACCAACAGTACGTACTTACGGCGAGGGCAAAAGGGCTCCCCGAAAAACGAGTTCTTTATGGCCACGTGTTTCGTAATGCAATGTTGATCGTCATAGCAGGATTTCCATCTGCTTTAGTGAGCATTCTTTTCACGGGCTCCTTGCTAATAGAAATAATATTTTCTCTAGACGGCCTTGGTTTACTGGGATTTGAAGCCGCATTCAGTAGGGACTACCCTCTCATGTTTGGAGCGCTGTTTTTTTTCTCCCTTCTTGGTTTAATCATGAACCTTATAGGAGATGTTATGTATATGGTTATCGACCCTCGAATTGATTTTGAAGGACAGTCTTAATAATCTGACAATCAACATGAAAATAACCAATCCAATCGCCCTGAGACGACTACAGAATTTTAGGAAAAACAGAAGAGGCTACATTTCTTTTTGGATTTTTCTGTTTCTTCTCGGCTTGACACTACCCGCCGAATTTATTGCTAATGACAAACCTATAGTTGTCTCTTTCCAGGGAAAGATTTTTTTTCCGATCTTCAAAGAATATAAAGAAACAGAATTTGGAGGCGTATTCAAAACGGAAGCGGATTACACAGACCCGTTCGTCATAAAAAAAATTGAATCGCAAGGTTGGATGATAAATCCGATGGTACCTTTTGATCATCAAACCGTTTCGTGGAATCTGACCATGCCTGCGCCCTCGGCGCCTGATTCCATTCACATTCTCGGCACTGATGATCAGGCCCGCGATGTGTTGGCTCGAGTCATTTATGGCTTTAGAATATCCGTCATTTTTGGCTTTACATTGACAATCGTTAGTGCCGTTATTGGCATTTTTGCAGGCGCGTTACAGGGTTATTTTGGCGGGTGGGTCGACTTAATCGGTCAGCGGTTTATTGAGATTTGGTCAGGAATGCCAACCTTATACCTTCTAATCATACTAGCGAGCATAATTGAACCGAACTTCTGGTGGCTGCTGGGGTTACTTCTCCTATTTAGTTGGATGGGATTCGTCGGCGTTGTGAGGGCGGAATTTCTGAGGGCCAGAAACTTTGATTACGTGAGAGCTGCTCGCGCACTCGGGTTAGGGGACTTCAAAATAATGCTACGGCATGTTTTGCCGAATGCGCTTGTGGCGACTATGGCCTTCATGCCGTTTACTTTGGCTGGATCCGTAACTGTTTTAACGTCTTTAGACTTTCTCGGCATCGGGTTGCCCGCCGGATCGGCGTCACTCGGTGAACTATTAGCTCAAGGAAAGGCAAACTTTCAAGCTCCTTGGCTCGCCTTAACTGGCTTTTTTGTAATTGCGATCATGCTCAGTCTTCTGATATTTATAGGGGAAGCCGTTCGGGATGCATTTGATCCTAGGAAATTATTTAGCACTGAATAGACCTCAGACTATAAAAAATCAATGACATCAGCCCTACTCAAAATAGACAATCTTGACGTAAATTTCCAACAAGGAGATAAACTTACATCCGCCGCAAGAAACGTCTCTCTCGAAATCAATCGAGGCGAAACGGTCGCGCTTATTGGTGAGAGTGGTTCAGGCAAATCGGTAACTGCACTTTCAATCTTGCAGCTGCTTCCATACCCAATTGCTAAGCATTCTGATAAAAGCTCTATCCAATTCAACGGTCGTGAACTAGTTGGGGCTCCTGAGAAAATCCTGAGGACGATTAGAGGTAATCAAATATCGATGATCTTCCAAGAGCCCATGACCTCTCTAAATCCTTTGCACACAGTTGAAAAACAAATAAGCGAAGTTTTAGTGCTCCATGAAGGACTGAACAAACAACAAGCGAAGAATCGGACAATCGAATTATTAGAGTTAGTTCAAATACCGAATCCAGCGGAAAGACTCGACTCCTATCCACATCAACTCTCAGGTGGTCAACGGCAGCGCGTCATGATCGCTATGGCTCTGGCTAATAAGCCGGACCTACTCATTGCTGATGAGCCGACGACTGCAGTCGATGTAACAATTCAGGCACAGCTCCTTGAGTTACTCCAATCCCTTCAAAATAAATTAGATATGGCAATACTTTTGATCACTCACGACTTACGAGTGGTCCAAAAAATGGCGTCTCAGGTATACGTCATGAGGCAAGGGGACATCGTTGAATCCGGGATGGTCACAAAGACCTTCGCGGACCCTCAACATGATTACACAAAAATGTTAATTAACTCTAAACCGTCCGGTCACCCCAAAACTGTAGACGAGTCTGCATCTGAGGTCATCCGTGCAAATAATCTGCGCGTTTGGTTTCCGATAAAACGCGGCCTCTTCCGACGAACTGTGGGACACATTAAAGCGGTCGATGACGTCAGTTTTTCCGTGAGGTCCGGAGAAACGCTAGGACTTGTAGGGGAAAGTGGCTCTGGGAAAAGTTCACTTGGGATGGCGTGCCTTAGACTCATCGACAGCAACGGAGAAATCCTCGTCTCTGGTCAACGTGTCGACCAACTAACGCAACGGACAATTAAGCCATTCAGAAAAGACGTACAAATTGTCTTTCAAGACCCTTTTAGTAGCTTGAGCCCAAGAATGACCATTGGTCAAATCATTTCAGAGGGACTAACTCTTCACGGTATCGCAAATAATTCAATAGAACTTAATCAGATCATTGAAATAGCGTTAGAAGAGGTAGGGTTATCAGCAGAAATGAGGCACAGATACCCGCACGAGTTTTCTGGTGGACAACGACAAAGAATCTCAATTGCAAGAGCCATTGTCTTAAAGCCGAAATTTATAGTCCTAGACGAACCAACCTCCGCACTCGATCTATCCATCCAGGCGCAAATAATCGACCTACTCCGTAACTTACAAAAGAAATACGATATCTCTTATTTATTCATTAGTCATGATCTTAACGTCGTGAGAGCGATGTCACATCGAGTTATGATTATGAAAGACGGTAAAGTTATAGAGGAGGGTTCTGTCAACGATATTTTTGACTCGCCCAAGCAGGACTATACAAAAATGCTATTGGCTGCCTCTACCGAACTTACGACCCGATAAAACAAAACACTACCCTAGTGAAACTCTAATCATGCGGCACGTAAGAGGCGATGGCTCAATCACAGGCACTCATATTGATTCATCAGGATTAATTGGTACCTTAGGATTAACGCTTTCAAGTTCTGAGCCCTTGATGATGGTCATACGCTCTGGATGAACCTCACTCCGTTCTGGAATAGGGTCTATTTGCGATACAGGCCTAAAATAAAAGACATATCCGGCCATCAGCGCATTAAACACGATTAGAAAATATCCTAATTTTCTACCCATAAAAGGTTAACCAATCAACAGTCATATACGTAGTTCCTTGAATACGGCTATAGACTCTTTGCAATTTCTAATAAGCCCAAAAGAATCAAATCCTCTTTATGGAGAATCGACCTCGTAAACTCTCTTCGAATCTTTTTCGCAGCCCCACCAGCTAGCACAATTTGGACATTATGGTGTCCTGCTTTTTCCATATCCTCACAAAACGACTCAATAGTTGCACAGGTGGTTTTAATTGCCCCCGTCGTAATCGCGTCTGCGGTCGAAATTGGAAACGTAGAGAGTTGTCCCTCAGCATCCGACAGCCTAAACGCATTGGCACCGAGGGATTGATGCAGCAAATCGTAACCCGGGATGATAAGGCCTCCAAGGAATATCCCAGCTTGGGTCAAACCATGTACGGTCGTTGCCGTACCAGCACAAACAGCTACAATATTACCTAAATTCAAAGACTTTGCGCCAATCACAGCGGCCCATCGATCAGCGCCTAACTGCTCGGGTGATGCATACGAATTGGTGACACCACATTGTTCCCTTTTTGCCTCTATCCAATGAGGATTAACATTCCATCGCGACGCTGCCAAATTAACAGCTAACTTCGCAGTCGAGCTCGCCACATTTGATACGACAATCGCGGAAGGGACCGGTAGGTCCGACCAGTATAATGACAGCTTTTCTATCGCCGTAATCGGACACTGGGCCTGAACCAGCCACCCATCCAGCGAAGTCACAGCCCACTTTACCTGGGTATTACCAATATCAACGACTAAAATCATTCGAGTTTCGTGTTCCCTTTATTTGTTAAAAACAATAAACCATGTTTAGCGTAATTTAATTTGTATCTCACCGGAAATAAACCGTTTAACTTTACCAGCAACTTCCAACACGAGAGCCCCATTCTCATCAACATCTATAACCTCGCCTTCACATCGCTCCCCGTCAGGCAGAGCAAAAGATATCTGTTGATTTTGGTAGGCGTTTAATTCACGCCACTCTGCACGAAAATACCCGAAGCCTTCAATCAAATATCGTTCCAACGTAAAGTCAAGCTCCTCTATCAATTTACCTAAGATAAGGTTTCGGTCAATTACCGACCCCAACCTATAAATATCCACTACTGGCTGATCAACTTCGTCAATTAAAGCCTGAGGAAGACAAATATTAATACCAATACCGATTACCAAATGATAAACCCCATTAACCAAAACCGACTCCATCAAAACGCCCGCCAACTTCCCACCATTGGCCACCACGTCATTAGGCCATTTCAAGCGGCAAGTAACCTCGGCACATTTATTCAGAGATCGTGCAATAACCAAGCCAACCACTAAGGGAATGGAAGCCATTCCTTTTTCAACATTATTTGCAGGGATTGTGCGCAGTATTGAAAAAGTTAGTGACCCTCCAGGAATAGATAACCAAACTCTACCTTTTGTACCCCTGCCTGCAGTTTGAATTTCCGAAATTCGAACCACCCCATCTTGGGCGGCCCCTGAACGAATTCTGTTTAATAAGTCATCGTTAGTAGAGCCCGTCTCAGGCACCAATTCAAACTTAAACCGATCTACCGCAAGCCCGAGAT
>CAJQMS010000046.1 GCA_905479505.1 uncultured Burkholderiales Genera incertae sedis bacterium
TTGTACCTAAGTTTTTTGGATAGGATTTTGGATATCCTAATACGCTAATATTATTTAAAGTATATATAAAACATATGCTTATAACGATTAGTGGCGGAGAGTGAGGGATTCGAACCCTCGGTACGGGTTAACGTACACACGCTTTCCAAGCGAGCACCATAAGCCTCTCGGTCAACTCTCCTAATCACACGAAGGCGCGCAGGATATATGAGCTGGTCTCTCGTGTCAAAATTTGATGAACTAGCTGCTTTCCTTAAGTTGGTCAAGAATTTGTGGATTTTCAAGCGTCGAGACATCTTGTGTGATCTCATCCCCGTTGGCCAATGATCGAAGGAGACGCCGCATGATCTTCCCAGAACGTGTTTTCGGAAGGTTGTCACCGAAACGAATTTCATCTGGTTTTGCAATTGGACCGATTTCTTTTCCAACCCAGTCACGTAGGACCTTAACAATCTCACTTGCTTGATTTCCTTCCGGCCTATCTCCGGTCAGGACGACAAATGCGATAACGGCTTCGCCTTTGACATCGTGTGGTTTTCCAACAACAGCAGCCTCGGCTACAAGTTCATTAGATACTAGAGCAGATTCAATTTCCATTGTCCCTAATCGGTGCCCTGATACATTCAGGACGTCATCAATGCGTCCCATAATCCAAAAATAACCATCTTTGTCTCGGCTGGCGCCGTCGCCGGCTAGGTAATATTTACCTTTAAAATCCTCAGGAAAGTAACTGTCCTTAAAGCGTTCTGGATCGCCCCAAATATTTCGAATCATTGATGGCCAAGGTTTTTTTATAACAAGAATGCCGCCGTTACCTTTATCGACGGAGTTACCTGTCTCATCTACCACGTCCGCCATGATTCCCGGTAACGGAAATGCACAAGACCCTGGCTTAAGCGGTGTTGCACCCGGTAGAGGCGTGATCATATGGCCGCCGGTTTCTGTTTGCCACCAAGTATCAACGATCGGGCAGTTGCTGTTTCCGACGCTTTTGTAGTACCACATCCAAGCTTCTGGGTTGATGGGTTCTCCTACGGAACCTAACAATCTAAGAGATGATAAATCGTGTGCTTGAGGTAGATCGGGGCCTAACTTGATAAGCGACCTTATGGCTGTCGGCGCCGTATAAAAAATAGTGACTCCGTGGGTTTCAATCATTTTCCAGAAGCGGTTGGCGTCCGGATAAGTCGGCACGCCTTCAAAAATTACCTGGGTTGCTCCCACCGCGAGAGGGCCATAAGTGATGTACGTGTGCCCGGTGATCCAGCCTATGTCGGCCGTACACCAAAAAACATCTGAGCTTCTGTGGTCAAACGTCCATTTCATCGTTAACATGGCCTGCAGCAAATATCCTGCAGAGCTGTGTTGTACGCCTTTTGGTTTTCCTGTTGACCCCGATGTGTAGAGAATAAACAGTGGATGCTCAGCATTGACCCATTCGGGCTCGCATACATCAGGCTCATTTTTAGTTAAGTCATGTAGCCAAACATCGCGGTGGTCCACAATTTTAATTTTGTTGCCTGCTCTTTTGTAAATCACGACGTTACTGATCTTTTCGCAGCCACCGAGACCAATGGCTTCATCAACAATAGATTTAAGTGGGATTTCTTTGCCGCCCCGAATCTGGGCGTCTGCAGTGATGACCGCAGACGCTCCGACATCAATTATTCGCTCTTGTAAGCTTTTCGCTGAAAAACCCCCAAATACTACTGAGTGAGTGGCTCCGATACGGGCGCAAGCCTGCATTGCCGCGACACCTTCGATGGACATTGGCATATAGATGACGACGCGGTCACCGGGGCGAATACCTAACGATTTGAGACCATTAGCCATTTGGCACACACGATGATAGAGCTGTTTGTAAGTGACTTTACTAACAGACCCGTCGTCAGCCTCGAAGATCAAGGCGGTCTTGTTCGGTATGGTCTTTAAATGTCGATCCAAGCAGTTATACGAGACATTCAGTTCTCCGTCTTGGAACCACTTAAAAAAGGGTGGCTTCGAGTCATCTAAGGTCTTGGTAAATGGTTTGCTCCAAAGAAGATGCTCCTGCGCCAAATTTGCCCAAAAGCCCTCATAGTCCTCGGTCGCTCGTTCACACAGCGCTTGATAGTCCTCAACACTCGAGAGGGCCGCTTGTTTGACAAACTCTTCGCTGGGTTTAAAGATTCTATTTTCTTTTAATACTGACTCTATATTGCTCATACGTACCTTTCTCTGACTTGCGTAAAGCAGCTGCCTAGGGTGGTGGTTTTTTATGTTGTCACAGGGTCGATGACTGGTTATACCAGGAGCGTGACAACGATTTTTGAGCAGCTGTTGTAAGCTCTTGTGTTGAATTATAACGTCTAAAACGATAAATGACGAAGACTCTCTAGGGCGGCTCATTATTTTTACATATGGCGTCAACAGAGTGTCTTGGGTCGAATGTCGGTGAGTGATTTATAATATGACTCAAAATCCACGATAAAAACGGTAAGGGGCTTGATAATGGCGGCAATTAAACAGGACGATTTGATCGAAAGCGTCGCTGACG
>CAJQMS010000047.1 GCA_905479505.1 uncultured Burkholderiales Genera incertae sedis bacterium
GAAGATCGGGCGGCCGGTATTTAGGCAGATGAGCGAGGAGGTACCACATTACATCAGTTCTGACTGCGCGATTGCTGCAACACATATCGTTCAGGGTATAGAGGCAAAGCAGGATTTGGGGGAGGTTAAAAAACGACACCCCCTGACGTTACTACGTATAGCATACGGTTTATGAAAATTGGAGAGAGATGAATGTTAAACAGAGATAGCTTGATGTCATTGGAAGAGTACGCAAAGCGCAGGAATGCATTTCGAACGGAGGTTATGGAGCATAAGAAAAGTCGCAAGATGCATTTGGGTGAACATGTAACTGTCTTGTTTGAGGATGCCTTGACCGTGCAATATCAAGTCCAAGAAATGCTGCGTGTGGAGAAGATTTTCGAAGAAGAAGCGATCGAGGAGGAGTTAAATGCCTATTTGCCGTTAGTTCCAGATGGGAATAACTTGAAAGCTACATTGTTAATTGAGTATCCAGACGAGAATGAAAGAAAAGTTGCGCTAGGTAAGCTCATTGACTTAGAGGACCGAGTTTGGATTAGGGTGCCCGGTTTTGCTAAAGTGTTTCCCTTTGCGGATGAGGATTTGGATCGAGAAAATGGAGAAAAAACTTCTTCGGTTCATTTTCTTAGATTTGAATTGACTAACGATATGAAAAAGTCGCTTTTGCACGGGGGTTCATTTGGAATTGGTATAGACCACCCAAATTATATGGTCGATATTGAAGAGGTTTCCGAAAAATTTCGCGATTCTTTGGTCAAGGATTTAACAGGCTGATGAAAGGCGGCTTGCGAGCCTTAGACTTAATATACTATTGAGCGACTATCCTTAGTTTGATGGCTTGATTGAAGAATCTCAGGCTGATTACGAACCTTGGTCAATCAAGAGAAGTGGTGTCTCCGTTAATTGGTGTCGAATGTGATTGTTAACGCAAGAATTCATACTTGTAGAAGGCTGATATGGTGATTTTTAAGCAAAAGTTGATTTGCAGGGCTCCATTCATTAGGTGGAGTCCAATTTTTTTGATATTTCTTTTTTGTCAGCCAAACATTTCATTTTCTCAGAGTGAGCTAGACCGGCAGTTGATGGAAAGGGATCGAGTTTACAGCGTACCGAAGTTAACGGAAGAGTCAGCTTTAACCTTACCTAAGATACCATCTAAAAATGCATTCAGTTTGTATCAGACAAATAACCGCTCAGGCTTTAAATTTTACGTTGATATTTCTACTGTCCAAATATCAGATGATGACGTTGTTCGGATGACTTTGCTTGCTGTTTCGCCCAAAGGTAGTAACAACTTAACTCACGAGGGTTTTCGATGCAGTACCGGGGAGTACAAACTTTACGCTACCGCTTGGGGTTTCAATTCCGATTGGATGCCAATGAAAAATCCATTGTGGCTCGTTACGAACAAAAAAAATCCTAGTCGATATAGGTACGACTTACTCGAGTCATATATTTGTTCGGGCCGAATTATTTTTGAGGGCCAAGAAGAATTACGACTGCGATTTAAAAAAGGGAAATTAGCTAAACCACGGGATCGTGGACGAATTTGATCGTAAAAAATTGAATCTCAATATTCAATCGCTAAATTATCCCGATTTATGAGCTCTAAGTCATCTACGTAACCTAGCGCATCTTCTATTTTTTCGGAGGGACATCCTTTTATTTTCTGGGTTTCTTCGTGGTCATAGTTTATGAGGCCATGGGCTATGACTTTTCCGGCTTTGTTCTGGCAAGTCACGACGTCTCCACGCTTAAAATTTCCACTAGTAGAAGTGACACCTATTGGTAAGAGGCTCTTGTTGCTCTGCGTTATAGCGTTTATCGCTCCTTCGTCAATTGTTACTGACCCGCTGACCTTAAGGTGGTTACTGAGCCATTGCCTCCTTGCGGTCATGACTGGTTTTGTGGCGTTTAGCCTGGTACCGATTGCTTCCCCAGCTCTAATCCTTAATAAAACGTTAGACTCCCTGCCATTGGCTATAACGGTATGAGTACCGCCTTTGGCCGCTTGCTTTGCGGCGCGTAATTTCGTTGTCATCCCGCCACTGCCAGACGCTGAGCCGTTATCAGTAGCCATTTTCTCTAGGTCAGGGTCCCCAGCATCCGCCGACTCAATTATGTGAACTTCGCTGGATGTTCTTGGGTCGCCTGAGAATAGTCCTTCTTGGTCTGTTAGGATAATTAAGGTTTCCGCCTCAATTAAGTTAGCTGCAAGAGCGGCCAAAGTATCATTATCACCAAACTTTATTTCGTCCGTTGCGATAGAGTCGTTCTCGTTCACTATAGGAACGATATTGAGAGCGAGTAGGGTTCTCAGTGTAGAGCGCGCGTTTAAGTATCTTGTTCTATTGGTTAAATCATCATGAGTGAGTAATATTTGAGCGGTATGCAAGCCGAGGCTCTGAAACGCATCCTCGTACGCTCGTATTAAACCCATTTGCCCGACTGCCGCCGCCGCTTGCAGATCGTGAATCATAGACGGTCTTAAGTTCCAGCCTAATCTAAGCATACCCTCCGCAACGGCGCCACTTGAAACGATGACAACCTCATGTCCCATAGTTTTAATTTCTGATATTTGCCTTGTCCAACTTTTAAGCCGCTCGAAATCTAAACCTTTACCATTTGCTGTGATAAGGCTGCTACCGATCTTAATGACGATTCGTTTAGTTCGATTTTTATCAGCAGTCATGTCTTAAACTTTGTTCAGCGAATTCGTATTAGTTGTTTTATCTTCTTGTTTAATTCTACTCATATATTCCATAGCGCTATCAATGAGGGATTTTGTCCCGAGTCCAGAAACAGATGAGATTGGAAAAATTTTATCGGTACTTGCCAGTCCATTGCTTAGTGCTGTCGTCACCTCGGTAACAAATGCATCACGATCTTCTTCTGGAATTAAATCCATTTTATTTAATGCGACCCAGCGCGGCTTGTTAAATAGTGCGACATCATATTTCTGAAGCTCGTGGCATATATCGTTAGCGTTCCGGGCAAGTTCCTCTGCGTCAGGATAGTCTGTCCCAATATCAATTACATGCACTAATAATTTAGTTCTTTGCAGATGTTTAAGAAATTGATGGCCGAGCCCAGCCCCATCGGATGCCCCCGAAATTAACCCTGGAATATCAGCGATTACAAAACTGTCGTTAAAGCCAGATCTCACGACACCCAAGTGAGGGTGCAGAGTGGTGAAAGGGTAGTCTGCTATTTTTGGTTTCGCTGCCGACACGGCTGAAATGAATGTTGATTTCCCAGCATTTGGAAACCCCAACAATCCGATGTCTGCTAGGACGCTCAGTTCCATTCGAATCGATATGGTCTCCCCGACTTCTCCAAAAGTGAATTGTCTTGGTGCTCTATTTGTACTCGATTTGAAGTGTATATTACCCAATCCGCCTTTACCGCCTTTACATATGAGCTCTTTCTGTCCATCTTGCTTTAAGTCGAAAACTACGATGTTATTTTGGTCATCGTACACAAGTGTTCCCATTGGGACTTCTAAGACAAGGTCACTCCCTGATTTTCCGTAGCAATCTTTACCTTGACCATTTTCTCCATTTTTCGCACGAAAAAGCCGTTTAAATCGGTACTCTAGAAGCGTATTTATGTCCCTAGATGCACGAATGAATACTGACCCTCCACGGCCACCGTCTCCACCACTGGGTCCCCCTTTTGGCACAAATTTTTCTCGGCGAAAGGCTGCTACACCGTCGCCACCCTTACCTGCGTGCAGTTCTATTTTGGCTTCATCAACAAACTTCATAATTTATATTTTTCGTCAGATAAAAAAAAACCCTGCCTTTTGAGCAGGGCTTTTGCAAAAAAAATAAACCCTAGATTGGGACAATGCTCACAATTTTCTTGTTTAGACGGCCTGTTTTTCCGAATAGCACATGACCATTTGTCTTGGCAAATAATGTGTGGTCTCTTCCCATTCCAACATTATCTCCAGGATGAACTTTGGTTCCTCTTTGCCGGATTATAATGCTTCCGGCGGAAATTAATTCCCCACCAAACCGCTTCACTCCTAGTCGTTTTGCATTAGAATCGCGACCGTTTCTTGAACTTCCGCCAGCTTTTTTATGTGCCATATTTGTTTCCTTTTCCGAAGCAATGAAGTTGTCAGTTCTTAACTTGTTATATCCCCAATGACGACTTCCGTGAAATTTTGACGATGTCCTTGTTGACGTTTGTAGTGTTTTCGTCGTCGAAGTTTAAAAATTTTAACCTTTTTGCCTCTTCCATGACTAAGAACTGTCGCAGCCACGCTTGCACCGCTTACGTGGGGCGACCCTATCGAGACGTTATCGCCGTCAACGAGCATTAGAACTTCGTCTAGATTAATTGTTTCACCAACCTCAACCCCTAAGGATTCGATTTTTAACTTTTCTCCAGTGGCGACTTTATATTGCTTCCCACCAGTTTTAATGACAGCATACATGGCTTTATTGTTTTCCCGAGTTAAGCAGTTTATACGACTGTTTCCAGTACAAAAGGGGTCAAATAATACAGCATGAGAGTACTTTGCGCAATAAACCAGAAAGTTAATTTGACACCAAAGCGCGGGCTCCATAACATCCAATGATCAAACGATAATGTCCAGTAAATGAGAAACAGTTGTGAACGTTTATTTCTATGAATAATGGGTGGCATTCAATCAAGGGTGAGTTGACGTCGCGCCTGGATGGGGAGATTGCCAATCAATTGGTTTCGCAAGTCCCTCTAATCGGAGAGGTCGCGAGGTATACGATCAACAGCGGCGGTAAGCGCGTAAGACCAATTCTTTTAATGATGGCGGCCGCGAGTCTAGGGTGTACGGAGCGGAAGGCGACGCAATTAGCGGCTGCTATTGAATTTGTTCATACCGCGACATTGTTGCATGATGATGTGGTTGATAGCTCTTCAGTTAGACGCGGGTCTCCAACAGCTAATGAGCGTTTTGGGAATGCAGCTGCCGTTTTGGTGGGGGATTTTTTGTATTCCAGAGCATTTCAAATTATGGTTGACGTCGGTGAGGCTAAGGTTTTTCGGATAATGGCGGATGCTACTAACGATATCTCAGAGGGCGAAGTCCTTCAGCTCTCCAACATAAAGAACATAGAATTGACTGTCGCATCTTACTTCGAAATTATTCATTCAAAAACATCACGATTATTCGAGGCAGCCTCGATGCTCGGAGGTATTATTGCTGGCTGCAAAAGTGACATAGCCAATAATCTCGGGCAATATGGGGCGCACCTAGGTACCGCGTTCCAGATTGTTGACGACATTCTTGACTATGATGGAGTAGAGGCAAATATTGGAAAAAAATTGGGTGACGACTTGTCAGAAGGTAAGGTTACTTTACCTATGATTCATGCTTTAGAGAACGGTTCGGAGGCGGACGTAGCGGCGATGACGGCTGCGATTGAAGACAGCGGTCAGGTAGACCTGGACTCAATCATTAAAATATTTCGAAGGTTGCGGTCGCTCGAGTATGCTCGTGAATTGGCTCAGAGAGAAATAGAGGCTGCTGAGGAAAGCATAGCAAACCTGCCGTCGTCCACATATAAAGAATCTATGATTGAAATGGCTAAGCAGTCGGTATCTAGGGTTAATTAGGCGAGTTAGTGGATGTTTTGTTTTGATTATCAGAAAAATTTTGGTAGCGGTGAGTTGTCGAATGTAGTGTTTGCTGCGGTTTGAAAAACGCTTTCGATCTGCTCATATTAGGGTTTCTTGGGAGGTTGTGTGCTTAAATATCTAACGTTATTGGTGGTCTTCGCTCTAGCATATGCTTTTATTAAATCCAAAAGCCGAAAAATACTGAAAACGGATGATCTGAATCGCGACTCTAACCCTGCAGTGGAGGACATGGCGCGTTGTCAGCATTGCGGCGTCCATTTCCCTTTAAATGAGGGTTTTCGGTCTAATGGACTTATGTTTTGTTCGGATGAGCACCGTAAAGAGAAGGATCGTGCTTCTTGAGGGGGCGACTTGGAGTTTAGAATTGATAATGGTTTTCTGACGGGGGCAGCATTTAATGACTCTCCGAATAGCGATGAGAGGCCAGAAAACGAAGAACCCCAGCTCATAGTGATCCACTGTATAAGTTTACCTCCTGGTGAATTTGGTGGCTTAGATATTCATCGCTTATTCACTAACCAATTAGATTTTAACGCCGACCCATTCTTCTCGAGGCTCCGCGAACTCAAAGTATCCGCCCATTTTCTAATAGATAGATTAGGCGAAGTGACGCAATTCGTCTCTTGCTTGAGGAGAGCTTGGCACGCTGGAAGTTCGGAATGGAAAGGTCGATCGAATTGCAACGATTATTCGATCGGTATTGAGCTTGAAGGTATCGATACCGAGGCTTTTGACCCCAGGCAATATGAGAGTTTAAGGAAGCTTTGTCGCGCCTTAGCTGCTTGTTATCCCATTGAGGGCATGGCTGGACATTCACATATTGCTCAGCCGTCGGGCCGAAAAAAAGATCCAGGCCAAGGATTTAATTGGGCGGAGCTATCTGATTTTAGAAACCTTGAATTACCATTGGGTCTTGGATAAATATACGGTCTAGTTAGTCACTGTATTAGATCTTTTAATAAAGTTAAGGGGTTTATTCGAGGACATTGAGCTTCGTCATAAGGGTTCGTGTGCGTTAATAAAAATTAATATAAGAAAACCTTGACAAGGGATCCGTGAACACTAGAATTAGTGGTGAGACTCATGAGGAAACACTATATCTTGTGTATTTCCTGTGGATAACTTGTGAGTTGTTAAAAAAATAGCTAATAACCTAGATAAATAACTGGGTTTAATTGAGTTTTAGTAGTTTAGTGCTGCGCCAAGAAACTCGTATAGGGATAAGAATGATAAAAGAGTCGAGGAGACCACATGCAATTGACGGCTAATGTGAATGAAGCGAGCAATTTGAGTTTAGAAAATATTCGCGAAATCCAAGAAGAGACCGGACGAATCGATAACGCAATGATGAAGGTCGTTCGGCGAAATGGATCTGTTGTAGGGTTTGAGGTATCAAAAATTTCTATCGCAATGACTAAAGCTTTTTTAGCCGTTAGTGGAGGCCAAGGAGCGGCATCAGCTCGGGTTCGTGAGCTGGTAACAGCGTTGACGGAAAATGTGGTCTCTGCGCTCAAGCGTAGAAATCCGACCGGTGGAACCGTTCACATAGAAGATATTCAAGATCAGGTCGAGTTAGCTTTGATGAGGCACGGAGAGCAAGAGGTCGCGAGGTCCTATGTGCTTTACCGAGAGCAAAGAAATCAGGAAAGAGCCAGGGTAAAGAAAGAGTCACAAACTGGTAACGACACTAGTCACCCGGCTTTGAGTATGATTTTGGACGGTGTTTCTCAACCACTAGATATAGATAATTTAAAAAAATTAATTGAAGACTCATGCATGGGGTTATCCAATGCGGTTAGCGCGGACACAGTATTAAATCTAACCGTTCGTGACCTGTACGACGGCGTCCCGTTTGAAGAGGTGAATAAGAGCTTAATACTTTCTGCTAGATCGTTGATAGAAAAAGATCCAGCCTACAGCCAAGTTACGGCAAGATTACTTTTAAATGATTTGCGCCGAGAAGCGCTTGGAGAAGAACTTAACCGAGAAGAAATGGTAGGGCGTTATCCAGATTACTTCCCGAATTTCGTCAAGACCGGAGTGGAAGCAGAGTTGTTGGATGAGCGAATGCTGCAATTCGATTTGGCTAAACTTGGGGCGGCACTAAAACCAGAAAGAGACGAGCAATTTGGTTACTTGGGACTTCAAACTTTGTATGATCGATATTTTTTGCATATCGATGATCGTCGCATAGAGCTGCCGCAAGCATTTTTTATGCGGGTAGCGATGGGGCTGTCGTTAGGTGAAGTTGAGCGCGAGGCTAGGGCTATAGAATTCTATAATTTGCTCTCATCGTTCGACTTCATGAGTTCGACTCCGACATTGTTTAACTCTGGAACTACTCGACCACAATTGTCTAGTTGTTATTTAACGACGGTAGACGATGACTTAGACGGAATTTACGAGGCAATAAAGGAAAATGCGTTGCTTTCAAAATATGCCGGGGGGCTTGGTAATGACTGGACTCCTGTGCGGTCTATGGGCTCGCACATTAAGGGAACGAACGGAAAGTCTCAAGGCGTGGTGCCTTTTCTAAAAGTAGTCAATGATACTGCTGTAGCGGTCAATCAAGGCGGCAAGCGTAAAGGCGCAGTATGCGCGTATCTCGAAACTTGGCATATGGATATAGAAGAGTTCCTCGAGTTGAGAAAAAATACCGGCGATGATCGTAGGCGAACGCATGATATGAATACCGCAAATTGGATACCCGATTTATTCATGAAGAGGGTGATCCAAAACGAGCAATGGACATTATTTACACCATCAGAGGTTCCAGATTTGCATGATCTCTACGGTGAAGCTTTTGAGCAGGCTTACACTCGATATGAGCAGATGTCGGCGGAGGGAAAGATTAAGCTTTATAAGCAAGTGCCTGCTGTGCAGATATGGAGAAAAATGATTTCTATGTTGTTCGAGACGGGCCACCCTTGGATTACATTCAAAGATCCTTGTAATATCCGGTCTCCCCAGCGGCATATCGGTGCTGTGCATAGCTCTAACTTATGCACGGAAATTACACTAAATACTTCAGAAAGTGAAATTGCCGTTTGTAACTTAGGATCAGTCAATCTGGTTGCGCATCTTAAGGATGGTAAGTTAGATCATGAAAAACTAAAACGAACTGTTTCTACGGCAATGAGAATGCTGGATAACGTCGTAGATATTAATTTCTACGCAGTTGGTAAAGCTCGAAACTCTAATTTAAAACACCGTCCTGTGGGTATGGGAATGATGGGGTTCCAAGATTGTTTGCATAAGATGCAAATACCCTATGGTTCAAAAGAGGCGGTCGCTTTTGCTGATGAGTCTACAGAGGCCGTTTGCTATCACGCATATTGGTCCTCAACCAACCTCGCTGAGGAGCGAGGAAGATATTCTACCTTCGAAGGTTCATTGTGGTCGAAAGGCATCCTTCCGATCGACTCAATCGAATTGCTTGAAAAGGAACGAGGCGGGTACTTGGAGGTGGACAGAAATACCTCGCTAGATTGGGGGCAGTTAAGAGATAGAATCACAACGGTAGGTATGAGAAATTCAAACTGTGTGGCGATTGCGCCGACTGCAACAATCGCGAATATTATTGGTGTGTCGGCTTCGATTGAGCCCACGTACCAAAATCTTTACGTGAAGTCTAATCTGTCCGGAGAGTTCACTGTCACTAACGGCTATTTGGTAGAGGAACTTAAAGCCCGAGGGTTATGGGATGACGTGATGATTTCTGATTTGAAGTACTTTGACGGGGCGCTATCAAAGATAGACAGAATCCCTGAAGAGTTGAGGTCAGTTTATGCAACCGCATTCGAGATGGACCCCGTTTGGTTGGTCGAGTGTGCGTCTCGACGTCAAAAATGGATAGACCAGGCGCAATCGTTAAATATTTATATGGCGGGAGTATCTGGTAAAAAATTGGATGATATATATAAGCTTGCTTGGCAGCGTGGACTAAAGACCACCTATTATCTGAGAACGATGGGAGCAACATCGGCAGAAAAATCTACGGTAGCAGCTGGGCAGTTGAACGCGGTTTCATCCAACATAGAGGCAGTAGAGCCAAAGTTTTGCGCCATCGATGACCCTGAGTGCGAGGCGTGTCAATGAGGCTGTTGAAAAAACTCCAATCAGCTGCTAGAAGGCGAGCTAATTTTTTTGTGGGAAAAAATTCTAGTAATTCAGATGAACAAAATACTACGCGTACAGTCAAAAAGCGAAGTAAGCAACCAAGATATTCGTTTTGAGTAACAGAAATAAAAAATCATTGCGCAAGCCAGTAAAACTTATAAATAATATGTAAGAATTTTTTGAGGAAATTTTATGCTTCAGTTTGAAGATTCGCCATCAGTCAACGCAGGAACACTCGGTACGCCATCAGACGCACCTGCATCAAGCACTTCGACCGCTGCTAGAGTTCGTGTTGAGGACAAACGAATAATTAACGATACTGCGGACGTTAATCAACTGGTTCCATTTAAATATAACTGGGCTTGGGATAAGTATCTCGCTGGCTGTGCGAACCATTGGATGCCACAAGAAATTAACATGACCAGAGAC
>CAJQMS010000048.1 GCA_905479505.1 uncultured Burkholderiales Genera incertae sedis bacterium
ACAAAATCATGAGTATCAACTATAACGATAAGATCCCAAATAATGTGAACCTTGCGAACGATCGCAAACTCCAAAGGGCCCTAGAACATTGGCAACCCCACTTCCTAAAGTGGTGGAGCGATCAAGGCCCAAAAGGTTTTCAATCTAACGATGTATACCTCAGGACTGCGGTTGGTGTAGATGCGAAAGGTTGGGCTAGCTATGGGCATGTCAAAATGCCCGACTATCGTTGGGGCATCTTTTTAGCTGACCAAATCCCTGACAGAACAATTGGATTTGGAGATCATTTTGGGGAACCGGTTTGGCAACAAGTGCCTGGTGAGCTTAGATCCCAGTTCAGAAGAATCATCGTAACGCAGGGGGATACAGAACCGGCCTCAGTGGAACAGCAAAAATTACTCGGGTTAACTTGCCCTTCGCTCTACGACCTCAGAAATTTGTTCCAAGTAAACGTTGAAGAGGGCCGACACTTGTGGGCTATGGTTTATCTACTTCACTGCTACTTCGGACGAGACGGCAGAGAAGAAGCGGAAGAGCTGCTTGCGCGGCATTCCGGAGATACCGATAACCCACGCATTCTCGGTACATTTAACGAGCCGATCAGTGATTGGTTGTCGTTTTTTATGTTTACTTACTTCACCGACCGTGATGGCAAGTTCCAACTCAAAAGCCTTAGCGAATCGGCGTTTGACCCGCTCGCGAGGACCTGTCGATTTATGCTAACCGAAGAAGCGCATCATATGTTTGTCGGGGAGACCGGGGTGGGACGCGTAATCAAACGCTCTTTGGAAGTCATGACCGAAATCGGTACTGACGATCCAGTGGCCATTAGACAACAAGGTGCGGTTGACTTAGAAACGCTTCAAAGATATTTAAATTTTTGGTTTACTTCCTCTCTTGACCTTTTTGGCTCTGAAATATCCTCAAACGCCGCAATGTCATTTGCCAGCGGCATTAAGGGACGACCTGATGAAGGGCGCTACGAGGACCACTTGTGCAACGACGCCACCTACGACGTAGACACTCCTGAGGGAATGGAGAGAGTTAACTTAAGAAATGCAATGAATGACGTCACTAGAGGAGCTTACGTAAAGGACTGTGAGATTGGGATCAAACGATGGAACATGATGATCAAAAGAGCAAAACACGACGTAACGCTCTCCCTACCTAGTACCCGTTTTAACCGAACAATTGGAAGTTGGGCTAACGTACCGACCGATCCCAATGGTCAAAAAATCAGCCAAGCTGACTTCGACAAAAAGAAATCGAATTGGTTACCAACCGAATCTGATCAAAGCTTCATCAGAAGCTTGATGCAATGCGTCAATGAGCCTGGAAAAATGGCAGGATGGATTGCGCCACCGGATAGAGGTATCAACAACAATCCTGTGGACTACGAGTACGTCCGATTAAAGTAAAAAAAGGGAAGCTGTTGCTTCCCTTTTTAAAATAGCGACTCATAGTCACTTCTTAAATAATGTCAACGCAGTTATGTGCCATCTCGAATACGTGGAGTCGTTCTTACGATTAGCGAGTATGCGACCGGAATAATAAACAGCGTTAATAACGTGCCAATAGAAACACCGCCGACAATTACCCAACCTATCGCTCGGCGCGCCTCCGCACCAGCACCAGTTGAAAGCGCCAACGGAAGAGCACCAAGCACCGTGGCCAGAGCGGTCATTAGAATAGGGCGCAACCTAAGCGTAGAGGCCTCTAGCACAGCTTCCACTTTCTCTTGGCCAGCTCTACGCAGTTGATTTGCGAATTCCACGATCAAAATACCATTCTTCGTAATTAATCCAACCAGCATGACAAGACCGATCCGGCTGTATACGTTCAAAGTACCACCATCGCCGAATTTTGAATTTAACCACATCACAAAAAGCGCTCCCAGAAAAGCTAAAGGCACGGTAAGCATGATGACAAAAGGCCCAATGAAACTCTCAAACTGGGCGGCTAAAACGAGATAGATGAATATTAATGCGAGCACTAACGTCACTTTCATCTCGTCCCCGCTCTCTCGATATTCCCTTGATGATCCATTTAGGTCAGTCGTCACAGTTTTGGGTAATTCCTGCGCAACAATTGAGTCAATAAAATCCAACACCTCACCCTGACTGGCCTCTGGACCTACGTTACCGTTAATAATTGCTGCACGAAATCTATTAAAGTGATTCAATTCCTTCGGCGTCACCGTTTCTTCGACAGTTACGAGATTTGATAATTGGACTAGCTGCCCGCTTCTAGCACGGACGTAGATTGATGTCAGGTCGGTCGGCTCACGTCTTTTTGCATCCTCCATTTGCAACACGACATCATATTGTTTCCCCTCCCGTTTATATCGAGTGACGTCGCGTCCCCCTAGGAGCGTTTCTACCGTAGTGCCAATCGTGGCCATTGATATTCCCATTGATGCAGCCTTATCACGGTCAACATTAACCCTCAACTGAGGTTTATTAAGCTTCAAGTCAGTGTCTAGCCCGGTAATACCAGGATAAGCACTCAATTTAGCCATCACTTTATTAACATGGCCTTGCAGTTCCTCATATGAATTTCCGTAGATTACATATTCAATCTCCTTAGCTGTGAAGCTTTGCCCTAAAGATAGAGGATTAATCGCAAATGAGATAACGCCAGGAATACCCCCAAACAGTTTAGGAGTAATTTGTTTGCTGATATCAAGCTGGTTGCGCTTTCTTGTATCCCAATGCTCTAATATAGCGAAACCAATGGCAAAATTAACGGGGTTAGGTCTCTCTAAACCGGGAGCCACAACTTCAAAAAGCGTCTCGATTTCAGGAACATCTGCGTCTAAAATTCCGGCGACCTGTTGCATATAACGATCGGTATACTGCATTGTCGCCCCCTCAGGAGCAATCGCAAAAGCCATGAAAAAACCGCGATCTTCAAGCGGAGAGAGCTCGAGCTTTAGCTGAGCAAACAAACTAATCATCGCAATGATTGCAACCACGAAAATACCGACAATAAAGAACCAGCCTTTGAGGAATAATTTTAATACCGACGCATACCCGTTATTAATACTTTGAAAAACTGCTTCACTAAATTTATAGATGGGGCCATGGTTCTCTTCTTTTTTAAGTAACACCGAGCACATCATAGGCGTTAATGTCAGCGCTACAAACCCGCTCACTAAAACGGCGGAGACAACGGTAAGTGCAAATTCAACAAATAATTGACCGACGCGACCGGTTATAAAAACGAGCGGTGTAAAAACTGCGACCAACGTAATCGTCATGGCAACAACTGCAAATCCGATCTCCCTTGCCCCTTTCATCGCAGCTTCAAAGCGATTCATGCCGGATTCGATGTGTCGATGAATGTTCTCCAACATCACAATCGCATCATCAACCACTAGGCCGACCGAGAGCACAATTCCGAGAAGCGTTAAGACATTAATCGAGAATCCGAGTATGTAAAGAAAAAAGAAAGAGCCGATGAGCGAGATCGGTATTGTGACAATTGGGATAATCGTCGCACGGACGCTCCGTAAAAACACGAAAATAACGAGCACCACCAGAATGAGGGCCTCGATAAGCACTTTATATACAGAGTCAATCGCTGCAGAGATGAATTGAGAAGTATCAAAAGCTACTTTCATTGACATGCCGTCAGGCAAACCACTGATCAATTGCGGCAGCAAGTCTCTGACCGCCTGGGCTAGTGCTAACGTATTTCCAGTGGACTGCTTCACAACGCCTAAACCCAGAGCCTCTTCGCCCGAAATTCGGACGATTTTTCTATTCTCGTATGGAGCCGGAATTGCATAACCCACGTCTTTGATCCTTATCGGGTAGCCGGATACCTCCCGAATGATCATATTATTAAATGCTTCCGGGCTCTTAAGGTCGGTTTCAGTCAAAACCGTCAATTCTCGGTCACTACTCTCAATACGCCCACCGGGAGAGTCCAGATTTTGCTGACGTAACGCCACCTCTACGTCCTGAATTGTCAGGCCCCTCGCAGCGAGTTTCTCACGGTCAATCCAAACTCTCATGGCGTATCGACGCTCACCACCAATGATAACGGTTGCAACTCCAGAGAGGGTTTTTAAAGGATCCGTCAAATATCGGTCAGCATAGTCAGTGAGCTCCATTGGACTGTGTCGGTCGCTCTTCAAAGCTAACCACAGTACAGGCCAAGCATCTGCTTCTATTTTAGATACGATGGGGTCATCAGCGCTTTCAGGCAACAAACTCTGTATGCGCGACACCCTGTCCCGAACATCATTCGCCGCGGCTTCAACGTCTCGGTCTGTTAAGAAGGTTACCGTGATCTCACTGACCTCTTCTTTACTTTTAGACTTGATAGTATTGACACCTTCAATACCCGACAAAACATCTTCTATTGGGGTAGTGATGACGCTCTCGACAACCTGTGCGGTAGCACCTTTATAAATGGTTCTCACTGAGACTGTAGGAGGATCAATTTTAGGATATTCCCTGACCGAGAGGCGATCGAACGAAATAAAGCCCAGCAACACAATTAGCAAACTGAAAACGGTCGCTAAAACGGGTCTTCGTATGGAGATTTCAGAAAGAATCATAAGTCACTTAACCTAATTACAAATTTGTCCTGGCACAAAACACTATGCTTTATTTAGCGCCACTAATCACCGTAACCGGTGCCCCATCTCTTATTTTCATCTGACCCTCAGACACAACGACATCACCAGGACTTAATCCATCAATTATCTCGACGAACCCTGGCGACCTTTGACCTAGCTCTACTTTTACAAGAGACACTTTGCCATCGACAACTTTATATACAAAATTCTCAGTACCTTGAGGCCACAATGCTCGCTCCGGAACAGATAGCGCATTTTTCTTTTTCGACATAACGAGAGAAACTCTGGCGAACATACCAGAGTGTAGTTTACCCGCCTTATTATTAACTCGGGCTCGCACAAGAGCAGTTCTGGTTTCGCTGTCTATTCCGGTTTCTATTGCATATACCTTCCCCTTAAAGGGAGTAGTCGCATAGGCGTCAACGATTAACGAAATTGATTGTCCGCTTCTAATCTTTGAGAGGTATATCTCAGGCACTCTAAAATCGACTTTAACTGAGCTCAAATCCTCCAATTTTGCGATGTCATCCCCGGCCTCCAGATAAGCGCCGAGGCTGACTTTCCTCAAACCGACAACACCAGAGAATGGAGCAGTAATGACTGTTTTTTGCAACCGGGCGTCCGCACCCTGCACCATAGCAGCTAATCTCGATACGGCTCCAGCTTGTATATCTAACGCCTCTTTACTGATGAATTTTTGCTGATATAACTCTTTCAATCTCAGGAACCGCTGCTTCTCTGTTCTAAGCTCAGCGTTAACGGCCGCGAGTTCAGCTCGATACTCTCGGTCATCCAACGACACGAGTAACTGATCAAGCTTAACGTTTTGTCCTTCATCAAAATTTAATTTTGTAAGACGACCAGCGATCTCAGTTCTTATGCGGACAGATTCATTTGCGACCACAGTGCCCACGGCGGTGATATCCTCAACGAGGTCACCGACAAGCACTGAGGAAGCTTTAACAGGCAACCCTCTCGGTTTTGCCGGTGCGGTTTTTTCAGTCTTTTCAGCAGCAACAACAGGCTGTT
>CAJQMS010000049.1 GCA_905479505.1 uncultured Burkholderiales Genera incertae sedis bacterium
AGCTCATCTGCCAATGCTTTGGCATTGTTAAAATACTCCAAGTGCCCCTTGTGAATGGGGTTAAAGTATCCGGATACTATAACTGCTTTTTTCTTCATGTCACTTTTATGTCTACTCTGCCGTAATTCCCGGTAAAATACAGCCTATTTGCTTGCAACCGGGCAATCATTGTATGTCTTGTTTTTGCCAAGAGCTTAGCGCTAGTGATGCGCTGAAGATGTTATTACAATCTTTCATCGGAGATGTTTCTTGGCAAAATGCCCTTCAAATCATAAATCAATGATTCTGAATTTCGCATACTTTGATAATCGAATGAAACGAATGCAGAGTGTGCCACAGCCACGACAATAAGTGAATATTTGTGGTTGATCTGTGACTCTTCAGTCTTGACATTTATACTATATTCCGAAAGCACTTCCTGCGTATCAACCCAAGGATCGTACACCGTTATATCTAGGCCAAATTCTATCAAATCGCGGTAAATATCAATAACTCTAGTGTTCCTAACGTCTGGACAATTCTCTTTGAATGTGAATCCTAGCAATAGTGCCTTGGCCCCTTTTACAGGAATATCTTTCTGAACCATCTTCTTAACGATTTCCGACGCTACAAAAGAACCCATAGAATCATTTATTCTTCTACCGGCAAGAATGATTTCAGGATAGTATCCTGATTCTTGAGCTTTTTGTGCAAGGTAATATGGGTCTACTCCAATACAGTGACCGCCCACCAATCCTGGCTTGAAAGGCAAGAAATTCCACTTCGTTCCTGCGGCTTCCAGCACGGAATGTGTATCAATGTCAAGCTTATTGAAAATCTTCGCGAGTTCATTTACGAACGCAATATTTATATCACGCTGACTATTTTCAATAACCTTTGAAGCCTCAGCGACCTTTATCGTTGGGGCAAGATGAGTTCCTGCTGTAATGACTGATTTATACAACTCATCGATCACTTTCGCAGCCTCAGGGGTTGAACCCGAGGTTACTTTTAAAATCTTAGTCACTGTACGCTCTTTATCACCTGGGTTAATACGTTCTGGCGAATACCCCACGAAGAAGTCTTCGTTGAACGATAACCCGGAGACCTGCTCAAGGACAGGAACACACTCATCTTCTGTGACGCCTGGATAAACGGTACTTTCGTAGATCACGTAATCTCCTTTTTTTAGCGCCTTTCCCACACTTTCCGAAGCCTTAATAAGAGGTGTCAGTACCGGACGTTTATTCTTGTCCGTTGGTGTTGGGACAGTAACCACATAAAAGTTGGAAGATTCTATATCATCTACTGCCTTGGTACAATACAAGCCTTTGCCGTTTTTCTCGGCGGAAACCATGTCCGAAGTAATCACTTTTTCCAAATCCACATCTTCCACCTCTAGCGTACGGTCATGACCTTTCATGAGCTCATCAACACGAGCTCCGTTGATGTCAAACCCAACCGTTGGATATTGTTTTGCGAACTCCACCGCCAGTGGCAGTCCAACGTAACCTAATCCAATAACTGCTATTTTCTTTTCCTTGTACATATGCTGTTACAGGTATGTCCTTTGCTTGTTTTTCGTTGTTGTTACTGTTAAAGTTGCCTGCAACCGGGCTGTCATTTTTGGTCAGGATTCAAGCCAAACTTCATCCGGCAAACGTAGGCGTCGTCGTTGCCGTATTTAGCAAAACCTACTCCTTCTGCCTGGTAGTCGACGCTAAAGTTGTGCTCGGCCAACACGCTGTGTAACCATTCCAGGTCAATGTAATTGCGGTAATGCCCGACAAATTCCTTCGCACGGTCCTGGTCTTTTGAGGTTCTAAATTCAAAAAATACCTCACTCTGGGTATTGATGCTCTTGGATAGGTTCCCTAGAAAAACCTCAATCTGAGCATTGGTCAGCGCATGAATGAAAAACCGCGTATACACAATGACCTTTTCCTCTCTGGAGAAGATATGCTCCCAACTTCTTTCGGTACAGGGGTCAAAACAGAGGTAGGTGAGACGGTCCCCAAATACATTGTTTGTTTGATTGTTGGCGATGACTTCACTGGAGCTGTCCACCGCTACTACTTGACATCCCTGCTTGGCAAAAAAAGCAGCGTCTCGCGCGTTGCCGCAGCCAAATTCGATGATGGTGGAATCCCGATTAATTTCAGATCGTACAAATGCTGCAAATTGACTGGGATAATGGATATCCACGGCATCATCTGCATAAAATTTGTTCCAATACGAAGCATCTTTACTCATTACTTTTAATTTCTAGTTGGTTAACATTATTGCTCCTGTAGGTCATTGATTTACTTTATTTCTTGCGCCCAAACCAGCAGGCATTGGCCCATCTGTTCTTTGGGCAATTCCATACTCACGGTAGCCTGCACCGTTTTTTCCGTCAGCTCTTCCACGCGGTTACAGAGCTGCTCAATGTACTCCCTGTCCAACGCTTCTCCAACAAGAATACACTCAATGTGCTCGCTTTGCAACCCCTGGGCTAGATCCCCACATACCCAGACCTGCTCTAAGCCCGGTAGCCTTCCTGCAATACGATCCACCAAGGCATCAATGCCTGAGACCTTGCGAACAATAGAAGTTAAATCCGAGGTAAGTGGATGGGACGGGTTCACGCGGTAGAGCTTGCGGCGACCGTCAAGTTCAGACGCCAATAACCCTGCCGCTTCGAGGCGGTTGAGTTCTACCCGTATGCTGTTGGTGTTTTCGTCCAGCTCCTTGGAGAGTCCTTGGAGGTACCCGCTCAAGTTTTGATTTAGAAAGAAGCGCAATAAGAGCTTCAAGCGGGTTTTAGAAGTAATAAGAGGTCCTAGAAGGTCCAACGTATCTGTTTTGGTTTTTAACGGCTTCGCCGCTGTGAGTCCCAAAGCGATTTGTCCTTAAGAGTAGCTTTAGTTCACAGGTCGGCTTCAAGAGCACTAATTAGAATAAATTCTTAAGTGCACTAGAAGTACTGATTTGGTAGGACAAATTTAAGGTAGAATAAGACGCAAAAGAATACTAATGAGTAGTTTTTTTACTTAATACTAACAATGTCTTGATTGAGACGATTTTAAAGCGCGAGCAGATCGTTGTTAGAAAGCGATAAGGAGAGTTGAATACCCACTTCCTTGAGCTGAACGATGGCCCTGTGATTACTGCGGTCTAATAGAACGGCCTGTTCCCCGGAGAATTGACCGGAAGTGATGCGAACATAATCCCCCAGTTTGATTTCTGAAATATCAATATCCTCATGATCGTACTCGCCGAGCCATTTTTGGATGGTGTGGATTTCTTCTTCGCGAACTACCGCTGGACGGCGCAGCCAAAACAGGTAGCGTACCGTGCCGGGAAAGGTGAACACCTCGTCTCTTATTTTCTCTTCTATTTTAATAAACAGGTAGCCTTTGAACAGCGGCTCTTCAACCACTTTTACGCGGTCGCTCCACTGGCGGCGTACCTTTTGTAAAGGACAATACACGGTATAGCCAGCGTTAGAGAGACGCTCAGCTACTTTTTTCTCATTCCTAGGTTTGG
>CAJQMS010000050.1 GCA_905479505.1 uncultured Burkholderiales Genera incertae sedis bacterium
CATTAGCAATCACGGTAATTGTCGGTTTTGCCCTCTTGATCAAGTCAGAGAATTCGGCTTGGCTTCGAACCTCATAACCGCCTAAGGATAGAGCTCTAGCACTCGTTGCAGCCAACATCTCGTTACTTAATCTATTTTGAACAGTTAAAGGGCCAAAGGGCTCCTCGCACGCACTTAAGAGCATCGAGTACTGGAGCGCCGCACGAGATAATCCAGTCCAATTCTTCGCGGCAAACTTGAACTGATCTTTGTTCACTAACTGGAATAATCGTTGAATACCTTTTTTTGAAACAAGCTCCGCCTCTGTCTCTGTATCAACTACGATTACCGAAACAGACTCTTCTTCATCTTTTATACATGGAAAACCTGGTACTGTTTTGCCCTTCAACGTCATTTCAACAACGCTCGGAAGATCACCGAAGTTCCAAGACTTGATTCCAGTTTGGGTTAATTCAGGAGCGGCGTGAAGTGTAAATACTTCCTTCGCTATTACCCCAAATTTTTGTTGCATGGCCGGCAAATCACGACTAGAACCCAACTCGTTTCCTAACTCATCTAACACCGTATAGTTCATTCTGAGATAGAGAGGAAAATCAGTTTCATCAAATGCATCCCTCGTCATCTCGACACCGTAATGATGAGCAATAATGCTTATGACTTCGTCGTAAAGAGAGTTATCCCTCGGCTTTAAGTCGCCGACAACTTCATCAATAAATTGCGGCAAAGGGAAGACTTTCCTTCTTATCGATTTGGGTAGAGACTTGACAATTTGTGTAACTTTTTCGCGAATCAAACCAGGCACTAGCCATTCAACTCGAGAATGATCAATCTTGTTTACCATTTCGATAGGCGTCTTTAAAGTCACTCCATCAAGAATATGTCCGGGTTCAAAACGGTAATCAAGTTTAAACTCACAACCGTTCATCTCTATAAAGTCAGGATACAAGTCGAATGTTGAGGACTCAATCTCTTTTCTAATCAAAAGCGACTTACTTAAATACAAATATCGTTGATTTTTCTTTTCTATGTTCTTACGCCATTTTTCGAATTCGACCCAACTCCATATCTGTTCGGGCACTTTTTCGTCAAAGAATGAATAAACTACTGAGTCGTCAACAAGCAAGTCATATTTTCTAGATCTCGCCTCAACATTTTCCAAAGATTCAATTAACGACAGGTTATGCTTTAAAAAAGACGGAAAGGTTTTTACTTGACCTTCCACTAGCGCATTACGAATAAAAATTTCACGCGACTCTCTCGGATCGATAGGCCCGTAATTAATCTGCCGTCGTGGAATTATCACTAAGCCGTACAACGTAACCCGCTCTGATGCCACTACATTGCCAGAAGATTTCGACCATCGCGGCTCTTGATAGGTCGATTGCGTCAAATGTTTAGCAAGCGGTTCGATCCAATCTGCACTAATCTCCGATACGCAACGAGCATATAAGCGTGAGGTCTCGACTAATTCTGAAGCTACGATCCATTTAGGTTTACTTCTTCTCAATTCGGAACCAGGATGTATGTAAAATTTAATACCCCGTGCACCAAAGTAAACACCATCGCCATCTCCTCGAAATCCGATATTTCCCAAAAGGCCAGTTAGCAGTGCCTGGTGAATATCTGAGTGGCGTCCAGCTTTTTGATTAACTTTAAAGCCCATATCGGCAGACATGGACTTGAGATGACGATATAGCTCACGCCATTCAAACATTCTGACCAAAGATATATGTTGTTTTAGACAAATTTCCCGTAACTTTTTCTTTCCGGGTTTTTTATCGAACACATCCGAAAACCATGACCATACCGACAGTAATGATACAAAGTCTGATTTCTCCTCGCTAACTTTAGCACTCACCCCCCTGTCGGAGGAATTAAAGTCCCTCTCTCTTGGGTCCTGCACAGATAACCCCGCTGCGAGCTTTAATATTTCGTCAAGACAACCAAATACATTACCCGCAAGAATCATTCGAGCCACTCTTGGGTCTACGGGAATTCGAGCAATTTTTTTTCCAACTGACGTTAGACGCCTTCTTTGATCCATTGCCCCCAATTCCTCTAGAAGTTGGTAACCGTCGGCGAGTGCACGAGACAATGGTGGGTCAATAAAAGGAAATTTTTCTGGCTCGTCTAGACCAAGAGTAGACATCCTCAATATCACAGATGCCAGGGATGAGCGGAGAATCTCCGGCTCTGTATGCGCGGGGCGTGAGTCATAATCCTCCTCTGAATAAAGCCTAACGCAAACGCCATTCATCACCCTACCGCTTCGCCCTGAACGTTGATTAGCGGAGGCCTGTGACACCTTTTCGACTTGAAGCATCTCAACTTTATTACGGTAACTATATCTCTTGACTCTTGCTAAGCCAGAATCTATGACGTACTGGATATTCGGAATGGTTAAGGACGTTTCAGCGATATTTGTAGACAAAATTACCCTTCTACCCTTTGTTGCCGTGAAAATCTTCCTTTGATCCTGGATGGACAGTCTTGAATATAGCGGCAAGACCTCCCAAGCTGAGCGCTTCTTTTTAGATAAAAAATCTTTACGAATCGAGTCAAGAGACTGGTTGATTTCCCGCTCACCAGGTAAAAAAATCAATACATCTCCGCCTCCACCTGAGACATCAATGTCCTCCATAACCCGACATATAACATCGTCGATATCCTCTAAATCATCCGATCCAGTTTTGTCCTTCGGCAATTGATACTTAATTTCAACCGGGTACAAGCGACCTGATACCTCGATGACTGGAGCTTGATTAAAGTGATTAGAAAACTTCTCGGCATCAATGGTCGCTGAAGTAATGATCAATTTAAGATCACGTCTTTTCTCTAATAAACTCTTTAAGTAACCGAAGAGGAAATCCACATTTAAATTTCGTTCATGGGCCTCATCAATAATGATGGTGTCGTATTTATTTAAATAACGATCACTCTGCGTCTCAGACAGTAATATGCCATCGGTCATGACTTTGATAAGATTGTTGCTACTTGACTGATCTGAAAAGCGAACTTGATAACCAACCAAATCTCCGATTTCTGAGCCCATCTCTTTGGCTAGTCTATTCGCGACTGAACTAGCAGCGATCCTCCTTGGCTGCGTATGTGCGATCTGACCGCGTACGCCCCTACCGATTTCCAACAACATTTTAGGTAATTGTGTAGTTTTGCCAGATCCAGTTTCCCCACACAAGATCGTGACTTGATTTTCTTTTATTAGATTTTTTATTTCATTTTGCTTTTCGACTACTGGAAGAGACTCTGGAAAAGAAATAGTAGGGATTTTTCCCTTCCTCTCAGACACTAATTCCATCGAGCCTTTTATTTTTAACCGTAAGCGTTTAAGTTGTTCTAAGCCATTCTGCTTATCGTTTGTTTTTAGGTCCAAACGATCAAATTGTCTACGAAAAGCGTGTTGATCTCGAATCAGACACGAGTCGATCAAATCATTAATTTCTTTTCGGTTATTTTTAAGCTGGTTGCTCATTGAAAAATTAAAGCGGCCCTTTAACGACAAATTTTTTCATTAGTCGTGCGGCATCAGGATAAAACTCAGTTTAATAATACGTCAACTACTAAGCCCTTTGAATGGCGAAGAACGCTCGCACCATGCAGCAGTCGCTAGGAGATAGTTGTCCTCATCCACTGCGCTAATTACTTGTAAACCCAACGGCAACCCTCTGGGACCAATGCCAGTTGGAATAGTAATGGCTGGCGCGCCAACTAATGTCCATATTGAACAAAAACTAGGGTCACCCGTTACATGAAGCGAGTTGGGCGCCTCCCCAGTTGCGGGTAACGTGATGATTGCCGAGTAGCCTCTATCCATAAAAGAAGCGAAACTATTTTGTAAGGCGTTTTTCTTTTTTACAGCGTCCCTAAACTGCGTTTCAGTGACGCGATCCCCTTCTTCCAATGCATGAATAAGAAAATCCGAAAAATAACCTCGAAATTCCTGCCTAACCGCACGAGATACACGAGCAGCCTCATACAGCATAATCGTTCGGTGTACTTTGTGCGCACGATCAAAGTCACCAGGTAGTTCAATGATATCTATCGATGCGCCAGCGCCTCTTAACCTTACGATATCCGATTCAAACTGAGCTCTCGCCTCAGGCGCAGCAAGATACCAAGAAGGGGAGCGCACGGCAGCTAATCGAGGTGCGTTTTTTAATGGCGCTGCATTCGGAGATATTCCCGAGCGCGGGCCTGCAAAGCTTGAGGCTAACAACGCGGAATCTGCTACGCTTCTCGCAAACACACCTGGCTGATCAAACATTGGGGAAAATGGCATAATTCCGTCCAAACCGATCAGTCCTCGCGTCATTTTATAACCGACGATTCCGCAATAAGCCGCTGGTCGTATTACTGAGCCATTCGTTTGCGTGCCGATCGCCCCGGGGACGAAACCTGCCGCCACTGCCGCTGCGGAGCCACTAGAAGACCCTCCTGGAGTGTGCCTGAGGTTCCATGGATTACGCGTCTTTGAGGGCACCATAAAGGCCGCCTCGGTCGTGACCGTTTTTCCAAAGACAAAGGCACCTGACTTCTCAATCCGAGTCACAATGTCTGCGGATTTTGCTGGTATATAATTTTGATACAAACAACTACCCATTTCAGTAGGAATACCAGCGGTAAAGATATTATCCTTGACGCCAATTGGGATGCCGTAAAGTGGATGAGCTGCCCGCAAGGCGGCCGCCGAGGAATCAGCCTTTTTCGCAATCGCTAATGCTCGATCTCGATCTAACCATTGCCATGCCTGAACACTGCCCTCCAAATTGTTGATACGTTCCAACAAATTTGAAATATAAACAGACGGCTTCAGCTTACCCTTGCGCAGCCTTTGTGCTACCTCATGCAAACCTAATTTAAAATATTGATTCATATTAAAGGGAAAACCTTTGTATATTTTTTTATGTTTGTAATGTTAACTTCGATTAACTGGATTAAGCGGCGCTTGATTATGAGACAAAACGCTCACTAGATTATTTGCAGCAGTCATCGCCATCGCTCTCCGTGTCGACACTGACCCACTACCGATATGGGGCGATAGAACCACATTTTCAAGTTCCAAAAATTCAGGATTTAATTTTGGCTCTCCCTCATAAACATCCAGCCCAGCAGCAAACAAAGTCTGATTTTTAAGGGCGTTTATCAACGCCTTATCGTCTACGATACCACCTCTCGCGATGTTAACCAAAACTGAGTGCTTTTTCATCTGAGAAAGCTGGTTTTCACCGATCATATGGTGCGTCTCTTTGGAATACGGCAAAATTAGCATGACCACATCTGAACTTTGAAGTAACTTGTCTTTGCTAACGTAACTGGCATTAAGACTCGCCTCAGTTGCGGGGTCAACAGGTGATCGCGCATGATATAACACGCGCATGCCAAATCCATTTGCACGCTTTGCAATTTCTTGACCAATCCGACCAAAACCAAGTAAACCAAGCGTTCCACCATACACATCCACCCCAAGTAGTTGTTTGAAACGCATACCTTTCCATTGGCCAGATCGCACATAACGTTCACCCTCTCCAATCCTCCTACACGCAGAAATCATGAGTCCTATTGCGTAGTCAGCAACGGTCGCATCAAGGACGCCAGGTGTATTGGTAACGATCACACCTCTACGTGAGCACGCCTCGAGATCAACATTGTTGTACCCAACAGCTGTGTTAGCAATAACCTTAACGAGTGGCGCAGCATCTAAAAACTCATCGTCCACTCTGTCGCTGGTCGCTGTTTGAATACCTTCAGCGTCCGAAATAAGGTCGAATAACTCATCCCTTTTAAATATGAGGTCCTGTTGATTAGCAACAATATCGAAATGCGTGGACAACAGCTCTATCGTTTCACTAAAAACTTCACGAGTAATAACTACTTTTTTCATCTTAATAGGCCCAGTTGGTATTTTTGAAAACTCTTTCAATCGCAATAGTCCCTCGTAGGAAATACCAATAACAGGAAAAATTCAGCAATCGATGCTACATCGTCACTAGCCCATTTAAAAAAGAGTTGTGATTTTTGAACATGTTAAAATCGAGCACAGTTTAATACATACGGCTGCATCCGGAAACCGACAGCTTCGCGGATAGTCTTCATAAAGGGGGTAACACTGTGACATCACCAAACGTAAGTCGCTCGGTTTACTTAACAAATTTCCTTCAAGGAACGCCAAACTGGTACAAAGCGGCAATAATCGCCTTTTTGATTATCAATCCCATCTTGTTCCACACAGTAGGTCCATTCGTCACCGGCTGGGTTCTAATCTTGGAGTTTATTTTCACCCTTGCAATGGCTCTCAAAGCGTATCCACTCGCACCAGGCGGTCTTCTTGCAATTGAAGCTGTTGCAATCGGAATGACATCTCCTGCCACCGTCTACCATGAGATTGTGCTGAATTTTCCAGTAATATTGCTTCTAATGTTCATGGTTGCGGGCATTTATTTTATGAAAGGCCTGCTGCTTTTTCTCTTCACCAAGGTGCTCATTAACGTTCGCTCTAAAATTGTTTTATCTTTGCTATTCTCGCTCATGGCAGCATTCTTATCAGCGTTTCTCGATGCGTTGACAGTGACAGCAGTCATTATCGCGGTAGCAGTCGGTTTTTACGGAATTTATCACAAAGTTGCGTCAGGTAAGACCATCAACGACACAGTGGATATCGCGGACGACCAAAACATTCAAGAGATTCACCGGGACAAACTGGATCAATTTAAATCCTTTCTCAGGAGTCTCATGATGCATGGCGCCGTGGGGACGGCCCTTGGAGGAGTTTGCACTCTTGTAGGTGAGCCGCAAAATCTTCTTATCGCAGAGAGAGCTAATTGGGAATTTATCGAATTCTTTATCCGAATGTCGCCGGTAACAATGCCTGTTTTAGTTATCGGTTTAATGACATGCGCTTTTGTCGAAAAATTCAAAATTCTCGGCTACGGAGCGAAAATCCCAAGTGAAGTTTTAGACGTTCTTATCGACTTCGATAAACAAGAGGAAGCTAAAAGAACCCCTCAAGATAAAGCGAAATTAACAATACAAGCGATTGCTGGTGTGTGGCTCATGATCGCTCTAGGTATGCACTTAGCTGAAGTGGGGGTCATTGGATTATCTGTGATTATTTTCATCACGGCGTTTAATGGCGTAATAAAAGAACATGATATCGGTTATGCCTTTACCGAAGCGCTACCCTTCACCGCTTTATTGGTTGTTTTTTTCGCGATTGTTGCAGTGATTCAAGATCAAAATCTATTCGCCGGAATCATTCACTATGGTCTCGCTCTCGAAGGTGTTGAGCAGATCGGGTTATTTTATGTTGCTAACGGCGTACTATCCGCGATAAGCGATAATGTTTTTGTAGCCACCGTTTACATTAACGAGCTTGCCAAGGCGTTAGCTGAAGGCATAATTTCCAGAGATCAGTTCGACCTTCTGGCCGTTGCTGTGAACACCGGCACCAATATTCCGAGTGTCGCAACACCGAATGGTCAAGCTGCCTTCTTATTCCTGTTGACGTCTGCAATCGCTCCGTTGATACAGCTATCGTATGGGAGGATGGTGTTAATGGCCCTACCCTATACGATAACAATGGCGATTACAGGGTTTCTAACAGTGACTATGTGGCTACCGGCAATGACGGAGACGCTATACGAGCGCGGCTTGATCAATCATCATGAAGCCTCCGAGATAGGTGGGCATGGGGATAACGCTACAAGTCATCATTAAACTGTAAACTATTCGGGTCCATGTTCTCCAACTGCCTGGAGTCATGGATTTCTTTGATACGCGCCTTAGCCAGTGTCTAATGCGAAGTTCTACTTTTTCGTCTTCGGCGCCATTCAATATTTACGATTATCCTCCAAACACCTAACACAAGAGCGTACGATGATATAGCACCAAAGATCGCTAGCGAGAGTAATCCAACCGCGACATTTTTCCCAACGGACATAAACCTATCAAGCCATCCTACAACCATGTCTCCAGCTTGATACGCAGCATCAGTGATGATATTCGGAGTGTCTGGCTCTAACAAATCGAAAATAAATGATCCTATTTCATTTGCTAGCAAATAAATCGGAGCGAACGTTAATGGATTAGTGATCATTGTGGAAACAACGGCTGCAACCAGATGCCCTCTAAACCATACAGCAAAAATTGCGGCGAATGGTATCTGAAGAAGAGGAACTAGAAAACCGAAAAATATACCAATCGCCACACCTGTAGCAACCCCTTTTCGATTAAGCTGCCATAGCCTAGGGTGGTAAAGAGCAGGGCCGATCCATCCAACCCATTTATTATTTCTGACAGTCTCGGTTGACGGCAAAAATCGTCTTAACTTGGATCGCCATCCACCACGGAATTTCTTATTCTTCATCCGTAAAAATTAATCATAAGTTAAATTGATAACGATCCATTACTCAGTAATGATCACATGAACTCGATATGGACCATGAGCACCGTACACAAGTGTCATTTCGATGTCAGCCGTTCTGGAAGGGCCAGAGATAAAATTCACCTGCCTTGGCACCGATTCTGTCTCGTTTCTTATGAGTTCCCACGCCTCCTCCATCGTTCGAAGTATGCGGGATCTAGAAACAACAGCAATATGTGTCTCAGGGAGCAGGCTAGTTGTTGCATGCTGATCTTCACCAGACAACATAACCAATGTGCCAGTTTCTGCAATAGCACAATAACTTCCAGTTAAGCCTACCTTATCTTCACCAACAGCACTACGCCCCTCCATCTGAAGATTCTCATCTGACCAATTTAAATCCGCAAACTCCGGCCAGCACACTATTTTTTTCGGTAAATCATTCTCATTAAGGTATCGGTTCACCGCCTTGGGTAAATGGTCAAGCGAATCAATTTGATCGAGCGAAGAAGCCAATTCGTGACAACGTAATTTAAAGTGGTTCTCATTTTCCCAATCTAACGTTGGAAGCGGACTGGAAGGATGCGCCTTGATACGATCAACTGCTGTGCCACCAATCACATCCGGATTTTTAGCAACCTTATTTGCCGACCTTATACGAGCTAAGATATTCTCTCTAGCAGACATAATAATATTTATCGCTTATTCATTTTATTTAAATAGATATCCCGAAAAGTTCTTCCACTTGGAGCAGGCATATCTCGATTTTTTGTCCAATCTTGTCCAACGATAATCATACGACGAATACGCCGTGAGTCTCCACCCAGTATGCGACCGATGCGAGCCATGACTCGTGTCACAATCGAGTAAATTTTTGGACGAAGTGCAAGATATGCCCAAAGTCTCAATGACCAATGTTCCATATTTGACTTCAATTTTTTTTCAAATTGCTTTTCTCTAAGCTTTCTCATCAAGTCAGGCAAAGGGATTTTAACCGGGCACACCACACCACATTGGTTACACATAGTTGCTGCATTGGGCAAATCAATTGCATTTTCGATGCCGTTATATGCAGGCGTCAATACGGAGCCAATCGGCCCAGGATATACCCATCCATATGCGTGCCCACCAACGTTTTGGTAAACCGGACAATGATTCATACACGCACCACACCGGATACAACGTAGAGCATCTCTTAGTTCGGAGCCTAAAACCCGAGTGCGGCCTACATCCAAAATAATAACGTGAAATTTCTCTGGACCATCCTTGTCTCCTGCTCTTTTTGGGCCCGTGGTCATTGACACATAGTTACTAATAACCTGCCCTGTAGCCGATCTTGGCAAAAGACGCATCATTAACGCAAAATCGTCCAGTGTTGGTAGGCATTTTTCTATGCTACTAATTGCGACGTGAACTCGCGGCATAGTTGTTGTCATTCGCCCATTTCCTTCATTCGTGACAATTACTGTTGACCCTGTCTCAGCGATCATGAAATTTGCGCCGGTGATACCCATATCAGCATCCAAAAAATGGGGACGCAATATTTCTCTAGCCTCATGCGTTAATTTTTCCGCGTCATCTAAGCGTGGGCGCTTATGCTTTTCAGCAAACAATTCAGATACGTCATCCTTAGATTTATGTGTCGCGGGAGCGATAATATGCGAAGGGTGCTCTCCGGCCTGTTGAATAATATACTCACCGAGATCTGTTTCCTTAACTTCGATTCCATGGCCCTCAACGTATTGATTAAGACCAGTCTCTTCACCAACCATTGACTTCGATTTGATTATTTTCTTTACCTGATTGTCTTGAGCGATTTGCACCACGATGGAATTAAGTTCTTCGTATGACTCGGCCCAATGCACAACCGTACCTGCCTCTTGCGCTCGCCGCTCCCACTCCTCTAAATATGAATCCAAATGCGCTAAACAATGATCCCTGACGTCAGATGCGGCTTGACGTATTTCCTCAAAATTATCTAACTCTTTAACCACTTTCGCTCGAGATACAACAAACCCGCCTTTTGCTTGTTTAAGCGCCTTCTGTAATTTTGCATCTTTGAGCTTTGAACTCGATACGGCTTTAAATTGTTGCGATGTAATTTCCATAATTTTTACGTCCTATTCCGTCTCATTCCCCACCAACCCTGTGAGGACCTCCGCGATATGGAGTACTTTCGTTTTATGATTACCTCGACGGCGCAATTTACCCTCAATATTCATCATACATCCAAGATCGCCTAGAACGACCGCATCGGCTTCGGTCGCTTCAATATCATCACATTTGAGGTCAACAATTCTCGATGATATGTCGCCGTACTTGACCGAGAAGGCGCCTCCAAAACCACAACATTGCTCTGGACCAGACATTTCTTTCACTTCGACGTGATTCAGTCGGTCAAGTAGTTTCCTAGGTTGCTTCTTAATTCCCAACTCTCTTAAGCCCGCGCACGAATCATGGTAAGTTATCGAGCCTTGGAAAGTTGTATCGAATGAATCGACGTTCAACACATTCACTAAAAAATCAGTTAATTCATAAGTTCTGGCTGCTAACCACTGAGCTCGGGCCCGATACTCTGGTGAATCATTCAAAAGCTCTTCATAGTGAGTTTTAACCATCCCCCCGCAAGATCCTGACGGAATGACCACGTAATCCACATCGGCGAATTCAGATATTACTTTTCGAGCAAACTCTTGAGCTGTATGCCTGTCCCCAGAGTTGTACGCTGGTTGTCCACAGCACGTTTGACCCTCCGGAAAAATAACCTCACAGCCCTCTCGTTTTAGTAATTCGAGAGTCGCTAACCCTATGCTTGGCCGCATTACATCCGCCAAACACGTAACGAATAATCCTACACGCATAATTTCCTAACTAAACTTAAAGATGATCCATATTTTGACCGACATCTGAGGTGACATCGCTACCTAAATTGGTAGAGAGAGTTTACCACACCCCAGAGCTGTCTCCGGTCTCAAGGACCCAAGTCGATCGCGATGCTTAGTTGATGGGAATGCTGGTTTCAATTAGACTTTGCGCATCGCACAATCATCATTCACCACCGATTACCATGCAAGAAAAAAAGGGAAAAACGTCGATACAGGTCATTGATCGAATGATGGAGCTTCTTGATGCTCTGTCAAAATCCGGTAATCCAGTGAATTTGAAAGAGCTATCAAAGCTTACCAACTTACATCCATCGACCGCCCACAGAATTCTCAACGCATTAGCGCATTATCGATTTATAGATCGAGTTCAAACTGGCAGTTACCGTCTAGGGAATCGGTTGCTGGAACTGGGGAACATCACGAAAACGAGAATCGACATTCGTTCGGAGGCTCTACCATTCATGAGAGAACTCCATCACCAAATCCGTGAGACTGTTAACCTTTCTATTCGTCAAGGCGATGAGATGGTTTACGTGGAGAGAGTTACAGCTGAGCACTCGGCTATTCGAGTTGCACATTTAGTGGGGGCTAAAGCACCCTTGCATGTTACAGCCGTCGGTAAAATATTTTTAATCGAAGACGGCAAAAACGAGACGGTAAAATATGCATCCAGGTGCGGGCTAAAGGTTTTTACGAAGAACACCATAAAAGATACGAAAACATTATTTACCGAAATGGAAAAGATTCGAATTCAAGGCTTTGCATTTGACAACGAAGAGGCAGAATCTGGGGTGTCGTGTATCGGCGCTGGCATTCATGACGACAGTGGATCAATAGTTGCCGGTCTTTCGATATCAAGTCCCTCCCACAGGCTCAATAGAAGTTGGGGAAAACACGTCAAAGCAACAGCTGAAAAAATTACTGCGGCGCTGGGTGGCCCCAAATCCGCACAGCCAAACAGATAACTTCTTCTGCCATCATCCCATCTTAATTTATTTCTTACTCTGCCTCTCCATCCATCGACGAACTCTCCCAGCGTCTCCTAAGGCCGTCAATTTCCCCCACGAATCCAACAAAACCATAATTATTTGTCTTTTCTGTAATGTTGTTTGCATCACTAGACAACGCCCAGACTCGCTAATGTAACCTGTTTTTGAGAGCCCAATATCCCACCTAGAACTCCGCGCTAGTCTGTTGGAATTAACATACTCTAATGTGATTGGTCGCTTACCAATTTTTGCTCGAAGCTGGAACGAGGAAGTTGTCGTATATTGTCGGATTAAAGGATAGGCGAATGCGGCCTTTGCCAGTTTAACCAAATCTAATGCGCTAGAGACGTTACCAGGACGTAAACCGGTTGAGTCAACAAAAGTAGTTTGAGTCATACCTAAAGCCTCAGCCTTTTCATTCATCGCAAGCACAAAAGCTTTCTTACCTCCTGGGAATTCCCGTGATAAAGCCGCAGACGCTCTGTTTTCGGAAGCCATTAAAGCCAGCTTTAGTACCTCAGCCCTGAGCAAAGTCGTTCCAATACTCAGTTTCGACCGCGAGCCCTTGTATCGGTCCCTGTCGGCTTTAGCTATCGTGATTGACTCCAGCAAAGGTACACCAGAATCTATAATGACAATAGCTGTCATTAACTTAGTAACAGATGCAATCGGAGCGATATCACTGGCGTTCTTTTCATAAATGACTTCACCCGTCTCTTGGTCAACGATTAGCGCAACTCGCGACTTGAGTCCGGGGTTAGAACCACCCTTAGACCAAGCGTCAACTGCCTCGTGACTCCACAAAAAGAGCAGAAGAACACTGAATCCAATACGATAAAAACGAGATCGTTTTTTTAATAGCAAAGACATAACACCTTCAATTATTCATCCATACGCGTTCAAAATTATATACACCTTCACCCCCATTCATATTGATCTTAATCTAGCGGCTGATTTTGCTGAAGGTTCCATAAAATACTGTACTTACCACCCAACTCGAGCAACTCACGGTGTGAACCCCTCTCAACAACCCTACCGTTATCCATCACGATGATCTCATGGGCGTGTACAACGGTGGAGAGTCGATGCGCTATGACTAACGAGGTCTTATGCTCCGACACTCGATTCAATGCAACCTGTATTGATCGTTCACTTCCGGAATCCAGTGACGAAGTGGCCTCATCAAAAACCATAATAGGCGGATTTTTAAGCATTGCTCTGGCAATAGAGATCCTCTGTTTTTCGCCCCCGGATACTTTTAATCCTCGCTCACCAACACGTGTGTCATAACCCTCCGGTAAAGCATGTAAGAAATTTCCCAATTGAGCCAGATCCACAACAGTTTCGAGGTCCTCTTGGGAACAAGATGGATCACCATATCTTAAATTGAAGCCCAAAGTATCGTTAAAAAGCACGGTATCTTGAGGCACAACACCGATAGATTTTCTGTAACTTTCCTGACGGTACTCCTTGACGTCTTTGTTATTAACGAGGATAGCCCCGCTACTAACATCGTACAGACGGAATAAGAGCCTCGCTAACGTCGTTTTTCCTGACCCGCTCTCTCCTACAACTGCCACAGTCTTACCACTGGGAATAACAAAGCTGACATTAGATAACGTATTTCTTTTTTCATCGTAGGAAAAACAAACATCTCTAAACTCAATATTAGGACTCCGACAATCAAGCTCAACGGCATCAGTCCGGTCAACAACATCACGTTGCAAATCTAATAGGGAAAACATCTTATGCATGTCGATAAAAGCTTGCTTAATTTCCCGATAAACCATTCCCATGAAATTTAGTGGTATGTATAGCTGAATTAACAATCCGTTAACCAGAACTAAGTCGCCGATCGTGAGTTCCCGTGAAACGACTCCTTGCGAAGTGATAATCATTAAGGATGTAACTGCTACCGCAATAATCACGCTCTGCCCGATATTCAGTAACCCAAGTGATGTTTCAGTTTTTACATCGGCTTTTTCATAATTTTTTAAATATTCGTCATATCTTTTGGCTTCGTACTCTTCATTGTTGAAATATTTCACTGTTTCATAATTTAAAAGACTATCCACCGCATGTGAATTTGACTGTGTATCTATCTCATTTGCTTTGCGGCGAATCTTCATACGCCATTCAGATACTAAGAATGTATAGATTAAATAAATGAATACTGCTGAGAAAGTTATCGCAGCAAATCGCCAATCGAAACGATTTAATAAAATAACTGCTACAAAGCTAAACTCTAAAATAACCGGAATAATAGAAAACAGTGAGTAAGTCAGAACCGTGGAGATACCCCGAGTACCTCTCTCTATCTCCCGAGAGAGCCCTCCGGTATGACGGTCCAAGTGAAACTTCAAACTCAATCCATGAAGATGGCGAAAAACTTGAAGTGCTATATTCCTTGTCGCACGACGAGTTACTTTCACAAACACGACATCTCGCAGTTCAGCAAAAATCACAGAGCACAATCTCAATGCTCCGTAGCTCAGCAACAAAGCGACAGGAAGAAAAATTATCTGGTTCTGTTGGGATAGCGAGTCTACGACGTCTTTGAGTACGAGTGGAACTCCTACGCTAGCCACCTTTGCTGAAATTAAAAATATGAGCGCTATTAATACTCGGTACTTAAATTTTAGAACATAGGGTGCTAATGACTTTAAAACCAACCAATTAGTTTTTGTCAAAGGCGATTGTCCAATACGAAAATGCTATGTGGGAGTAAGGTCAGATGTTTTTAACTACTTAAGAATTAGCCAGCATCCGTTCCATCGAGAGCCTAGCCATATCTTTCTCTGAATCAGCTACAGAAATTTGATTCACGACTGTCCCGTCCATCAAATTTTCTAGTTGCCATGCCAAGTGCTGCGGATCTATACGATTCATCGTGGAGCACATGCAAACAAGTGGTGACATGAACTCAATCACCTTTCCTTCAGGGCGAAATTCATCGGCGATACGATTAACTAAGTTTAATTCAGTCCCCACCAACCATCGGGTGTTGTCCTTCGCCGCACGAATCGTCTCAACAATATACTCAGTGGATCCAACAAAGTCGGATTGCTCGCAAACCTCAAATCGACATTCAGGATGTGAGATTACCAATCCATCAGGATGCTTCTCACGAAACCTTACAATGTGTTCCGGTTGAAACATTTGATGAACCGAACAGTGCCCCTTCCATAAAAGGATCTTCGCTTGTTTAATTTCCTGCTCAGACAGCCCGCCCATCCAAAGATCAGGATCCCAAACTTTCATATCTGTGTCTTGGTTAAGGCCAATCTGATGCCCCGACCAGCGACCTAAATGTTGGTCTGGAAAAAACAAAATCTTTTTATGTTGACGTAATCCCCATTCGACAATCCGGCCAGCGTTGGAGGAGGTGCAGACGATACCGTCACGCTCGCCACAAAAGGCTTTTAAGTCTGCAGCAGAATTGATATATGTGATCGGCGTTATAGACATTTCGTCACCGAGGACTATTTCAAGCTCGCTCCAAGCTCGGTTGACTTTGGACAAATTTGCCATATCCGCCATTGAACAGCCGGCAGCCAAATCAGGTAGCAAAGCTTTTTGACTAGGCTTAGACATAATATCGGCTACTTCTGCCATAAAATGCACACCACAAAAAATAATATGCTCTGAATCTGTTTCCGACGCCAATCTAGAGAGTTTCAAAGAATCCCCGCGTAAATCTGCGTGTTGATAAACATCAGCCCTCTGATAATGGTGACCGAGAATCACTAAGTCATCTCCAAGTTGGCTTTTCGCAGACTTAATTCGTCCATGACATTCGCCATCAGACAGATCGCGATAGTCTAAAAAATTTCTGCTGACTTCTGAATCCATGGTGAGTCCTAATTCCCTACGTTTTAGCTGCGACCACTATATTAACGATCGCGTGCAGTTTAAACCTGCGTGATCAAGTGTACATGAGGACACTCTCAAGCTTCAATTCCAATTAATTTTTTTCGGTGTTTCATTAAAAACTTTAGCGCGTCGACATTAGTCCAAGAAAACACCTTTTCAATTGCCTCATCAATCTGATACCAGCCGAACTGGGTATGCTCGCGAGGCGATATGTTGATTGGTATGAGTTCAGGAACACACAACCCAAACACGTGCTCCAAGTTGTGCGTCACTCCTGGAGCGTAACGACCCCGCCAATGCTTAAAAATCTCGAATTCGTTGGACATTTTCCAATTAACAAGGCCATATTGAAACCCGTCAATACCCGTTTCTTCTTTCAATTCCCTGGCTGCGGTGTCGCTTAGCGCTTCTTTTGGTTCGCAACTGCCGGTCACCGACTGCCAAAAACCCTCACGATCAGCCCTCTCTAGTAAGAGTATGTCTAGATTTTTGGTATATACCACCACCAATACTGACACAGGATTTTTATACGAGGCCACTTGACTTTATTCGCTTAGCTCATCATCAGACTAATCTGCGGTTTTATCGCTCTCAGCAGTTTTAACCGTTCCACGAAGCCGAATGTGTAGGTCACGCAACTGCGACTCAGGTACTGCGGAAGGTGCTCCAGTTAGCAAGTCTTGGCCACGCTGCGTTTTGGGAAATGCGATCACATCCCTAATAGATGAAGCCCCGCACATTAGGGTCACCATCCGGTCCAAACCAAAGGCAATACCGCCATGAGGCGGAGCACCCCACTTTAAACTGTCCAACAGAAATCCAAACTTGGCTTGCTGGTCATCTGGTGTAATTTTTAGTGCTCGAAAAACTTTTTCCTGGATGTCAGGTTGATGAATACGAACTGACCCGCCGCCAATTTCCCATCCATTTAAAACCATATCATAGGCCTTTGAGTAAGCCTCACCTGGACTGGTCTCAATATGTCTATCATGCCCATCCTTTGGAGCCGTAAATGGATGATGCCTAGCAGCCCATTGATTGGACTGTTCGTCGTATTCGAACATCGGGAAATCGACAACCCAAAGTGGCTTCCAGCCCGCCTCGACCAGATTTAAATCATGACCAAGCTTCTCTCTTAGCGCTCCCAGTGCATCATTCACTATTGTCGCCTTATCTGCGCCAAAGAAAACAATATCGCCACTCTTCGCATCCGATAGCTCCATCACCTTTAAAACAACTTCCTCAGACATAAACTTGATAATTGGAGACTGTAATCCATCAATCCCTAAAGAAATATCATTGACCTTAATATAAGCCAATCCTTTGGCACCATAAATACCGACAAAATCCGTATAGTCATCAATTTGCTTCCGACTGATTTCCGATCCACCCGGGACTCTGAGCGCGACAACCCTTCCATCAATTAAATCGGCCGCTGACCTAAATACTTTAAACTCCTCCTTTTTCATTAAGTCAGTGACTTCAGTAAACTGCAAAGGGATTCTTAAATCAGGCTTATCGCTCCCATAAAGTCTCATTACCTCGTCAAATGTCATGACTGGGAAGGTATCCGGCAAACCAACTTGTAGGGTCTCCTTAAAGCAACTCCTCACCATGTTCTCCATAATGTCCCTGATTTCTTTCTCATCTAGGAACGACGTCTCTATATCGATTTGTGTGAATTCAGGCTGACGATCAGCGCGCAAATCTTCATCGCGAAAGCACTTCACCACCTGATAATAACGATCAAAACCAGCGACCATTAGCATTTGTTTAAATAATTGCGGCGATTGCGGTAACGCGTAGAACTGGCCGTCATGCATCCTTGATGGGACAAGAAACTCTCGTGCTCCCTCGGGAGTGGATTTATAAAGAAAAGGAGTCTCCACATCAATGAATCCGTTTTGATCCAGAAAGTCTCTTAAGAATTTTGAAACGCGAGAACGCAGTCTCAAATTCTTTTGCATTTGAGGACGGCGCAAATCAAAAACTCTGTTTTCTAATCTAACCATCTCTGAAGGCTCGTCCTCGTCCAGGGGAAAAGGAGGCGTCTCTGAGGTATTCAAAATTTCGATATTCTTCGCTAGAATCTCAATTTCACCGCTGATTAAAGAATCATTTACTGTCCCCTCTGGCCGTCGGCGAACTCGACCTGTAATACTCAGAACATATTCACTACGGGCACGATCACCAACCTGAAAAGCGTCCGCATTATCTGGGTCACAAACAACTTGAACGACGCCTTCACGATCACGTAAGTCGATGAAAATAACTCCGCCATGATCCCTTCTTCGGTGGACCCACCCAAATAAATTTACATCCTGATCAAGATACTTTGAATCAATAAGCCCACAGTAATTTGTTCGCATTACAATTATTTTCCAAGTTGTTATTGAATAGTTTAGGTAGTCAGACTCCCACCATTGAGAGACTATTTAATCGTTTTTCTTTGCTTTCGACTCGGTTTTTAAAGCTGGTTCTTTCGAACTCTTCTCTGCAGCGGAACTGGCTGACTTCTTAGAATCCTCGCTACTCTTTGAGTCCTCGGTACCCGACGGTTTCGTTTTCTTATCCTTAAAATCCGTGACATACCATCCAGCGCCCTTCAGCTGAAATCCAGCAGCGCTAACCAACTTGACTAATGAAGGCGCATTACACTTAGGACAGTCGACCAAAGGGTCCGCTGACATTTTTTGTAGCGCTTCGTGCTCGTATCCACACGAAGAACATCGATACTCATAAATTGGCATGTTCAAACCCTATTTTAATCCGCATAGTATATCGTACAAAGTGAATTATTATCGAATATGAAAATCGTCACGGAAGAGATATACATAATCTAAAAGTTAGGCGTCAAAAACGTTCATCCGCTATCATGACGTATAATTCTCGAATGCTCGACAATCACACTTTCGTAGGACAGCAAAGAGTTATAAGTTACAGGACTGGTGGAGTTTCAGCACCAGAGAATTCACTCGCTGGTCTTAAACACGCTCGTAACCTTGGCTTTCAAAATATTCATTTTAACGTTCGGTTAACTGCAGATGGAATACCGGTTCTTGCATCGAATGAAATCATTTGTAATAACGCAGCTCAAGAATCCATTTTAAGCGAAGTATTTTTTGATCAAATCAACAGCGTAGATATTGGCAGTGACTATGGAAATGAATATATTGGCGAAACACTACCGACACTCTACCAAGCCTTGTCAGCCTGCATTGAACCTGAGATTAGGCCGATAATCGAGTTAACGCCCAGCGCTGGCCAAGAGCGGTCAATTTCAGAAATTTGCCTCGATATTATCAAAAGCGTCGGAACAGAAAAAGTTCTATTTCCTCTAATTGTGTCCAGAAATGCACTAACGCTAAAGACATTGATGTCTATCTCACCCGACACAACAAGAGGGTTAATATGGAATGATAATTTACTGGATAACGACAACGTTCATGACGATCTAATGTGTCACTGTGTGTTAATCCCAAATCAAATAGTGACTAGTAAGCTCGTCAAAACGTTGCATCTAAGGCAACTCTCAGTGATTTCAACAAACATTAACGATAGTATCGAAGCGGTCACAGCTATCGAACACAAAGTTGACGCAATCATGACATCTCAGATAGATGCGATCGGACCTTATTTTTACTGACAATTCCCCACCAAAATACTCACGCAGCTTTTCGCTGCTCCCTTATCGACCGATACTCCAACAATAATGCCTGCCAAGCTTTTCTCACCTGGACCACGTTGGCTTCTTTGACATGTCCAAAGCCCCTTATCTCCTCTGGTAAAGACAAAAGTTGCTTGGCGAGGTCAATGTTTGACGAGTTGAGCGAATTTGCAACCTCCTCCGCCAGTAGTCGATAATCCTCGATGAGTTGCCGCTCCATTTTTCTTTCTTCGGTACGACCAAAAATGTCGAATGCTGTGCCTCTTAGGAATTTCAAACGCGATAGGATTTTAAACATCCCGAGGACCCAAGTGCCAAATTCCTGCTTTCTAAGATGTCCAGTCTCGGGATCTTTTTTTGCAAGTAGTGGCGGGGCTAAATGATAACGAATTTTATAATCCCCCTCAAATAGTCCCTCGACTTTTTTTTGAAATGTTCCATTTGAGTAAAGTCTCCCCACTTCATACTCATCTTTATATGCCATTAACTTGAAGTAATAGCGTGCCACAATTTCGGTCACTCCACTAATATCGCCAGAAGCATTCTCTTTATTTCGAATTTTTTCAACGAGAGTTTGATACTGTTTTGCGTAACCGACGTTTTGATACTCAGTTAGAAATTGGAATCGCTTTTTTACAAATTCATCCACTGTATATTCGACAGGTTCTGTCACCTCTGTTTTTTCTACTTTTGACTTAAGTAAACGTTCGACAGCTGGCAAATCAACTGATGCTCGTCTTCCCCAAACGAAAGCCGTCTTGTTCATATCTACAGAAGCCCCATTCATTTCAATGGCTTTATTAATCGCCTCATGCCCCAGAGGCAATAACCCTTTTTGATAGGCGTAACCCAGCATAAACATATTTGAAGCAATTGAGTTACCCATTAATGATGTTGCGATGCGCGTGGCCTCCACAAAATCGACATTACCATCGCCGAGCCTTCTTCTGATTGTGTCTTTTAGCTCATCTCTTGGAAATTGAGAATTTTTGTCGCGAGCAAAATCGCCTGTCATTTGCTCATGCACGTTGACAATTGCGACAGTCTTATCGCTCCGGCCTAACTCCATCGTTTTTTCGCTTGCCGTTGTGACGAAGTCACAGCCCAAAATCAATGACGCGCCAGAAAACCCTAGACGAGCCGCTTTAAGGTCTGACTGTCGACTAGCCACTTGCAGGTGGCTCCAAACTGAACCACCCTTCTGAGCGAGCCCTGCCATATCCATGCCTGCAAAGGATTTACTCTCAAGATGAGCGGCCATACCAACGATAGCGCCAATGGTAACCACTCCGGTACCGCCTACACCATTCACTAAAATACCGTAAGGTTGCTCGAGCGTCGGCAACACTGGATCAGCTAAAGCTGGGAATAGGTCAGCTTTATCCCTCTTCGACGCAATCCCTTGGCCTTTTTTCAAAGCGCCTCCGTGGACCGTAACAAAACTAGGACAGAATCCTTTTACACATGAGAAATCTTTATTACATGCAGATTGATCGATCGCGCGCTTTCTACCATATTCGGTCTCAAGAGGTGTAACGGAAACACAATTCGACTGAACACCGCAATCACCGCAACCTTCGCAAACCAAGTCATTGATGAGGGCTCTCTTTGCCGGGTCCGGGTAAGTGCCTCTCTTCCGTCTTCTCCTCTTCTCAGATGCACAGGTTTGGTCATAAACAATGACTGATATACCTTCAACATTTCGAATATTTTTTTGAACTTGATTGTAATCGTCGCGATGGTGAACAGTTACACCTTCAGCAAAGCCCGGATTAGCACCGTACTTTTCCGGCTCATCTGTAACTACGACGACTTTACTTGCACCTTCGGCTGAAACCTGACGCGTTATTTGAGGGACGCTTAATTGTCCGTCCACATGTTGGCCCCCAGTCATTGCTACGGCATCGTTGTATAAAATTTTATACGTCATGTTCGCGCCGGAGGCGACAGCTGCTCTCACTGCCAAAAATCCTGAATGGAAGTAAGTTCCGTCACCAATATTCTGGAAGACGTGTGGCGTATCAACGAAATGTGATTCACCGATCCAGCTCGCCCCTTCTCCGCCCATCTGAGTGTATCCAGTCGTACTACGATCCATCCATTGAGCCATAAAATGGCAACCAATTCCCGATAACGCGACAGACCCGTCCGGAACTTTCGTTCCAGAATTGTGAGGGCAACCGGAACAAAAATACGGGGTACGCTCCATGGCCGGCACCTCGAGAGATTCAAGTGCTAAAGAGCGCCTTCGATTCAAACGCTCCTCAAGGTCTTGATCTTTTTCAACCTCTAGGAGACGCTCAGCGATCGCAATCGCAATTTCATTGGCGTCGAGAGCTGCATTCGACCGAAGTAACTCGCCTCCAATTTCATCTTTTTTACCTACGACACTCGGCCTACTTTCGAGGGAATACAAAATATCTTTAACCTGAGTCTCCAGTAGACCACGCTTTTCCTCAACGATTAAGATTTTTTTAAGATTCTTCGCAAAAGCGGCAACCCCTAACGGCTCAAGCGGCCACGTCATTCCGACTTTGTATAAACTCAACCCGAGCTGCTTTGCTTTTTGATCGTCTATGCCCAAGTAATGCAGCGCTTGACGCACATCTAAATACGATTTACCGCACGTGACAATACCTAGATTACCTTTATCGGCCGCAATCTCAACTCTATCAATTCCATTCGCCCTCACAAAAGATTTGACCGCCTCAAGCTTATGCTTGTGAAGTCGTAGTTCCTGATCCAATGGGGGGTCAGGAAAACGTAAACTCAACCCGCCTTCAGGCATTTCAAAATCTGTTGGTGTGACTATTTCTACCCGATCTTCCCCTACATCAACGGTCGCACTAGCGTCTATCGTGTCCTTCATACATTTCAGACCAACCCAAGTGCCAGAATATCTAGATAGCGCCCATCCATATAGCCCGTAATCCAAAAGCTCTTGAACCCCTGCTGGATTTAATATAGGCATCATCGCGTCGACTAATGCGAATTCGCTTTGATGAGCTGTCGTTGACGATTCGCATGTGTGATCATCACCCATAAGGGCAAGAACTCCGCCATTAGGGTGAGTCCCTGCTAAATTAGCATGACGAAAGACATCGCCAGATCGGTCAACTCCCGGTCCTTTTCCATACCAAATCCCGAAAACACCATCGAATTTTGCCTTGCCATGCATGCCAGCCTGCTGAGCCCCCCATAAAGCTGTCGCGGCAATATCTTCGTTCACGCCAGACTGAAATACGACGTCATGATTCTTTAAATGATTTTTAGCAGCCAATAGTTGTTGATCGAATTGACCTAATGGACTTCCACGATATCCCGAAATATATCCGGCTGTTTTTAACCCCATTTTTAGATCTCTTGCGTGCTGCATTAACGGTAAGCGAACTAAAGCTTGAGTTCCGGTCAAAAAAATACGGCCTTCTTCAACGGTATATTTATCGTCTAACGCTACATCTCTCAGTTTCATAGCAAATCAAAGCTCCTGTTAACCTTAAATATCGGACCAATCACCAATACCCGCTCCTCAGCAATATTGGAACGATTTCTCCTATTTAGAATCGAAGTTTACCTATGTGTAAATATTAGCACACCAGCATTGAAAGCTGTCCGGAAACGACCCGAGGTATAATCGAGGACACACTAAAAAAAACTTTAATAAGGCGAGTACCAAATGCCAGCAGAACAAGATAATAGAATTGACCTGTCGCTCGATGTTAAAGGTCTTAACTGCCCTCTTCCGATACTCAAAACAAAAAAAGCACTGCAGGAAATACAAATAGGCCAAATATTAGAGGTATTCACAACCGATCCGGGTTCAGTACCGGACTTTAACGCCTTTTGCCGGCAAACGGGGCACACACTCATTGACTCAGCCGAACAAGACGCCAGTTTTCGATTTCTACTAAAGAAAACTAAATAATCACAAATCTTCGTGATTAATTTATCTTGATTTAGGAACTAGTTCTATTCTTTTACCAACGCAATAGTCTTTTCTTGGGCGAGATAGATTTTGCTCTCAGGGGACTAGAATGGAATGTCATCCTCTAGATCATCTAAACCACCAGAAAACTCGCCTGCACCTGACTCGGAAGCCTTGTTAGAAGACTGTTGCCCACCGGAATAGTCTCCACCGCCCCCACCTGAGCGAGAGCCCAGCATTTGCATTCTGTCAGCAACAACCTCAGTTGTGTACTTGTCTTGGCCTTCCTTATCTGTCCACTTTCTTGTTTGTAAGCGACCCTCAAAATAAGCCTGAGACCCCTTTTTCAGGTACTGCTCCGCAACCTCTGCCACTCGACCAAACATGACAACTCTGTGCCATTCGGTCTTCTCTTGGCGCTCACCACCTTTATCTTTCCATGTGTCGGTGGTAGCTATACTTAGGTTAACCATAGCATCACCACTTGGCATGCGACGAAGCTCTGGGTCTCTCCCTAGATTTCCTACAATGATCACTTTGTTTACGGAAGCCATCGCTTTTCTCCTGTTTTTAAAACTATAATTTTGTAATTAGCAAATACGCTCGTTCGCTCACAAACCAGCAAACTAAGACACCACTCATATTACCTTTACTGTATATCCTTTAACCGTTCTCTGCTACTAACCAGACACCTCAGGCTACTATTTGTTTTTCGAATCCGAAAGACCAAAAGCAGTTATTAGCCATAATAAGGCCCAAGCAGCACAAAAAATGAAAACTCCCTGGCCGGAATTATATTGATATATCCAGCCTCCAAGCACTCCACCAATGAAGGTGCCGAGATATTGGCTTGTGCTATAAACCCCAAGAGCACTTCCTTTTGAATTCTGGTCTACGACTCTTGAAATCCAAGATGGTAGCGATGCTTCTAGTAGATTAAAAGCACCGAAGAAAATAATCAACGCTACACCAAGCCCAACATATCCCAACTCAAAGAAACCAAGTATCGTTTGGGATCCGGCAATCAAAATGATGCTAAATAGAAATATTACCTTTCGATGGCCGAGTCTTTCAGAAATCATCATCAGCGGCAACATGATTAAAATACTGGCTGTCATCACCACTAAATAAAACTGCCATGATAAAAAACTCCCTTCCAAATTTCTGAGAATAAATGGAAGCGAGACAAACATTGACATCAAAATCCCATGCAGTGAAAAAATCCCAAAATCAAGTCTAAGCAAATTAGTATTACTTAAGATTGCGGCCATACTAACCGGCGCACTCTGACTTTTACGTCCTCCGGAATCTATGTCCAGATCGGGAAATGGATCAGGAACGTAGAAGTACACAACACCCATCGATAAAAACGTTAGTGCCGCAGTGATGAGAAATATACCCGGCAAACCAACAATTGACTCTAACACTGGACCCAAAACGATAGACAATATGAAAGTGAAGCCAATCGTAATACCGATAATTGCCATGGATTTGGTTCTTACCTCCTCCCGAGTCAGGTCAGCATTCAATGCGATGACTGTGGAAGAGACTGCGCCAGCACCTTGAATTGCCCTTCCTACACAGAGCCAAGCTAAAGAATCTGCTGCTGCCGCTACGAAACTCCCCAAAACAAAAACACTGAGTCCTAAATAGATGGTTTTTTTTCGCCCCCAAAAATCGGACAAGCGGCCTAAAGGAATTTGAAAAATAGCCTGTGTAAGACCATATATTCCCACAGCTAAACCAATCAATATCGCGCTGCTCCCTCCTGGAAGAGCGTCCGCATAAAGAGCGACTACAGGTAAAATCACAAACAGCCCGAACATACGCAAACTGAAGACACTCGCTAATCCGAAGCTGGCTCGGCGTTCCGTTTGGGTAAAGCTAGGCATTAAGTAGTTCCGACAATTCTGAGGGGTAAATGGGAAGCTAATTAGGTATAGTAACAGGTTAATCTTATTCGTCGTTATTCGGTTGATAAGCAACTCACCTTGGTCTTAATAAAGCACTATGGATTTTATCAAAGTTAGGGGCGCCCGCACCCATAACCTCAAAAATATCGACATCGACATCCCTAAGAATAAATTTATTGTTATTACAGGGCTATCTGGCTCAGGCAAATCTTCCCTGGCATTTGATACGTTATTCGCTGAAGGTCAACGGCGCTATATCGAATCTCTATCAACATATGCACGTCAATTTCTTGAGGTTCTTCAAAAGCCAGATGTGGATTCAATTGAAGGACTGTCCCCCGCGATAGCTATAGAGCAGAAATCTAAAAATAATAACCCGCGCTCTACTGTGGGAACAGTGACCGAAATACACGATTACTTAAGACTCCTATACTCCAGGACGGGAAAACAATACTGCCCAGAACACCAAGAACCTCTAGAGGCATTTACTGTTTCTGAAATGATCGACAATATCTTGTCGTTAGGCTTAGGTAAAAGAATATTAATCTTATCCCCAATCAAAGCTACTAAAGGACAATCGACAAAAAACTTACTTGAAAGATTTAGAGCACAAGGCTTTTTTCGGCTACGAATTGATGGTGAAGTGGTTGACTTGGATGACCCAGCATCCCCTAACATCACGCAATCAGAGAAAGATATTGAGTTGGTTATTGATCGACTGCGAACCTCAACGGAGTCGAAAGGTAGATTGGCGGAGTCTCTGGAAACGGCGCTCAAACAAAACGAAAATAAGGTTTTAATACATGATGTAGATGCCGACAAGGATATTAGCTTATCAGCTATTTTCAGTTGTCCGAAGTGCGATTATGCCTCGCCACCTCTTGAGGCAAGAATGTTTTCATTTAACCACCCAAATGGATCCTGCCCCACATGTGATGGCCTTGGTCAATTAGAGAGTTTTGACCCAGAAAAAGTAGTCGCCTACCCAACGCTATCCCTTTCATCCGGAGCAATAAAAGGGTGGGACAAAAGAAATAAATTCTTTTTTGATATGCTAAACAGCCTGAGTCAGCACTATGAATTTGACTTAAATACTCCTTTCGAAGACCTTCCAAGTAGTGTTAAGCAAGTAGTGCTATATGGCTCTGGAAACCAGAAAATAAAATTCTCGTATCAAGGAAAAGAAAATAGTCTCAAAATAGAAAACCATCCATTCGAAGGAGTAATTAACAACTTCCGTAGACGTTTCCAGGAAACATCAGAAGAAGCGGTGAGAGAAGAATTAGCAAAATTTATCAGTCTACGCACCTGCTCCGATTGTCTTGGGTCAAGACTCAGGAAGGAGGCAAGGAATGTGCGAGTTGCCGAACTCACGATTTCAGAAGTTAATTTGATGCCACTTAGTGAGGCGAAACTATTCTTTGATAAATTAATATCCCACCCCCAGACCAAAGTGATCTCAGAACGTGTAATCAAAGAAATTACTAACCGCATCGGATTTTTAATCGATGTTGGACTGAGCTATTTGTCGCTAGAGAGAAAAGCATCGACACTGTCAGGAGGCGAGTCCCAACGAATACGACTTGCCTCTCAAATTGGTGCCGGACTTAGCGGAGTTATGTATGTATTAGATGAGCCCTCGATTGGTTTACATCAAAGGGATAACACACGACTTATCGATTCAGTCAAAAAACTAAGAGATTTAGGTAATACGGTGATCGTGGTTGAGCATGACGAGGAAACAATCATTCAATCCGATTATGTGATTGATATTGGCCCGGATTCAGGGGAATTAGGAGGTCGCGTAATTTTCCAGGGAACCCCAGGACAAATTTTAAAAGATCCAGATTCAGTAACTGGCCCGTATTTGTCTGGAAATAAAAGGATATTTGAATTTCCTAGAAAAATAATAGATAAAAACACTCCTATGATCACGCTTACAGGAGCCGAAGCAAATAATCTGAAGGACGTTACCCTAACGATACCCCTAGGTGTATTCGTCTGCGTAACCGGCGTATCAGGATCAGGAAAATCCACACTTATCAATGACACTCTGGTCCCAGCGATAGCTCGCCAATTAGGAGGAAAGTCGAAAATAGAATGCCTTTATAGCGAACTATCTGAGACCGAACATATAAAATATCTGGTGAGCATAGATCAGAGTGCAATTGGTAAAACACCTCGCTCCAACCCGGCGACGTATACAGGGATTTTCACTACAATAAGAGAGTTATTTTCACAAGTCCCTCTATCGCGTGAAAGGGGTTATAACTCAGGCCGTTTTTCTTTCAATGTCAGAGGCGGGAGATGTGAAACTTGCCAAGGTGAAGGAAGCCGCAGGATTGAATTGCACTTCCTGCCTGATGTCTTCGTATCATGTGAGATTTGCCAAGGAAAGCGATATAGTCAAGAGACACTAGATATTAACTACAAAGGTAAAAATATTTATGATGTCCTAGATATGAGCATAAGAGAAGCGTTAGCATTTTTCGCGAGCGTGCCAAGTTTAAAACGTAAACTCTCAATTCTCGATGAAGTTGGCTTAGGATATATGCGACTTGGCCAAAGCGCGATAACTTTATCGGGAGGAGAAGCCCAAAGAGTGAAGTTAGCAAGCGAATTATCGAAAAGGAATACAGGAAAAACACTATACGTACTTGATGAGCCTACGACAGGATTGCACTTCAATGACATTTCATGGCTTTTAAAAATACTTATTAAACTAAGAGACCAGGGAAACTCCGTTGTTGTTATAGAACACAATTTAGACGTAATAAAACGTGCAGACTGGATAGTTGATCTCGGGCCAGAGGGAGGAAATCTCGGTGGCAATATCATTGCCGAGGGCACTCCTGAGAAGATCTCACAGCTCAAAACTAGCCATACAGGATATTTTTTAAAACAGTCCTTGGGTTTACCTTAAGTAAATGGCAACTTACAATCAAAAAAACCAGCTAAATTAGCTGGTCTCTTGACGTTACACTTTTCAAGAAGCAAATCTCTAAAACACTCTTACTCCTCCGCGACCTCATCAACATTCTTGACCTCTTCTTCCGGCCGGTCCATCAACTCAACCAAAGCCATTGGCGCATTGTCACCGTTACGAAATCCATACTTCAAAATTCTCAAATAGCCACCGTTCCGAGTCGCATAGCGCGGCCCAAGCTCATCAAATAGCTTACCCACAATCTCTCTATCCCTTAAACGAGAAAAGGCTAATCTGCGATTTGCAACCGACGCCTTTTTCCCTAAAGTAATGATCGGTTCTGCAACGCGACGTAACTCTTTAGCTTTTGGAAGCGTAGTTTTAATGACCTCATGGCGGAGCAGTGAATTTGTCATGTTGCGAAACATCGCCTCTCGATGAGAAGATGTACGATTAAGTTTCCGCAATCCAAGTCTATGTCGCATCTAATATTCCTTCCTATTTTAACTTTTTCGATACCAGAGCCTACGAACCTTCGGGAAGAGTTTCAGGCCAACTATCGACATTCATCCCGAGAGAAAGACCTCTCGTCGCGAGAACATCTTTGATCTCATTTAGTGACTTTCTGCCAAGATTAGGAGTCTTTAAAAGCTCTGTCTCCGAACGCTGAATCAAATCACCTATGTAATAAATGCTCTCAGCCTTGAGGCAATTCGCAGAGCGAACTGTTAACTCCAGATCATCCACGGGTCTCAGTAGTGCAGGGTCAATGTCTGGCTCTTGCGGAAGACTTTCTTCCTCAACAGTGCCTTGTAGATCTGCAAAGCTGGATAACTGATCCATGAGGATTTTTGCCGCAAACCTAACCGATTCTTCTGGGTCCACTGATCCATTTGTCTCAATATCGATCACTAGTTTATCAAGATCTGTACGCTGCTCAACACGAGCGCTTTCTACTGCATAACTTACTCTGGTAACAGGACTGAACGTCGCATCTAGTAATAAGCTACCAATCACCCGATTTTCATCCTCCTCGCCCATCCTCAAATTCGCAGGAACGTAACCGCGCCCCCCTTGAACTTTGATCTCCATACTAATTTTTCCGCCAGGCGCTAAGTGTGCGATAACGTGCTCCGGATTAATGATATCTACATCATGGCTTGCTTCAATGTCAGCAGCCGTGACAGCTCCTTCACCATCCTTTTTAAGAGTGAGCGTAATCTCGTCCCGGTTATGTAGTCGTAAAACCATACCCTTAAGATTGAGCAAAATATCAACAACGTCCTCCTGAACCCCGTCCAAAGTCGAATACTCGTGCAACACGCCGTCGATTTTAACTTCAGTAGGAGCGAAACCAGGTAGCGAAGACAACAAGACACGCCTTAGCGCATTACCCAGGGTGTGCCCAAAACCACGCTCAAATGGCTCCATAACCACCTTAGCTTGACCTGGAGCAACTAACTTTACATCAATAATTTTTGGCTTTAAAAAGCTATTCAGCATCTATTCGACCCTTTTCAAAAGTTTCGAAAAATAAATTTTTGAGATTTATTAACCCCAAATTTATTTCGTTATTACTTGGAGTACAACTCAACAACCAAGGACTCATTAATCGTGGAGGATAAATCAGCACGTTGCGGCGCTGCCTTAAATGTTCCTTTGAGTCCTTTGACATCAACCTCCACCCAATCGGGAAACCCTCTCCCTTCAGCAGCCTCTAAAGCCGCCTTAACGCGTAGGTGAGCCTTTGCTTTTTCGGCAATCTCTACAACATCACCTGGCTTAACAATGTAAGACGGAATGTTGACGCGTCTACCGTTCACCATCACGCCATTATGCCTAACCACTTGCCGCGCCTCAGTTCTAGAAATTCCAAACCCCATACGAAGAGCTACCGAATCAAGTCGACTCTCAAGATCCTGCAAGAGAGTCTCACCGGTAACCCCCTTCCTGCGGGCTGCCTCCTTGTATGTTTTACGAAATTGGCGCTCCAACACCCCGTAAATACGTCGTATTTTTTGCTTTTCGCGAAGCTGACGTCCAAACTCAGACATCCTGCTTCCTTTTTGTCCATGTTGCCCTGGAGGGTAAGGCCGCCGCTCAATCGCACACTTATCGGTGTAACACTTCTCGCCCTTTAAGAACAGCTTTTCGCCTTCTCGACGACACTGACGGCATTTTGGATCTGTATTTCTGGCCATATTAAAAGCTCCTTAAATTCTACGTCGCTTTGGAGGGCGACATCCATTATGAGGCACCGGCGTCACGTCTGAAATACTCGTGATCTTAAATCCAACCGAATTCAATGCTCGAACCGAAGATTCCCGACCAGGACCAGGACCTTTAATTCGCACTTCGATATTTTTGACACCGCACTCTTGCGCCATTTTTCCAGCTGCTTCTGCCGCAATCTGCGCCGCAAATGGAGTACTCTTTCGGGAGCCTTTAAAACCATTAGCTCCTGAGGTAGACCACGCTAATGCATTGCCCTGTCGGTCCGTAATCATGATTATGGTATTGTTGAAAGACGCATGAATATGAGCAATACCCTCCGCTACATTCTTCTTAACCTTCTTACGTGCTCTTGGTGTGTTTTTTGCCATCCTAAATTTCCATTCAGTCTATGTAATTGTTTCAAATAACTTATTAAATAACTAATTACCTTCTAATTGCCCTCTTAGCACCTTTGCGAGTACGAGCGTTGTTTTTGGTATTTTGTCCCCGAACAGGCAACCCTTTTCTATGGCGAGTACCACGATAGGCACCGAGATCCATAAGGCGCTTGATATTCATGGAGACTTCTCGCCGGAGATCTCCCTCTACGATAAAAGTACCGATTTGTTCTCGAAGTTTCTCCAAGTCCCCCCCGGACAAATCTCTTACTTTGACAGAAGGCTCAATTCCCGCCTTCGAACAAATCTCAAAGGATCGAGTACGGCCTAAACCGTAAATTGATGTCAATGCCACCCAAGTGTGTTTTTGGTCAGGAATGTTTACGCCAGCTATACGAGCCATAATTTATCTCTTCTAATAATCAATTGAGTATTTTGTTTTTAACCTTGGCGTTGCTTGTGCCTAGGTTCCTTGCATATAACTCTTACAACGTTATTCCGTCGAATTATCTTGCAGTTCCTGCAAAGTTTTTTCACTGATGCTTTTACTTTCATAATTTAATCTCCTTAACGCGAGGGCGCGGTGCCACCCTTAAAGTTTGTCTTTTTAAGTAAACTTTCGTACTGGTTTGACATAGCGTAGGCCTGAACTTGTTGCATAAAATCCATTGTGACAACAACGATAATTAGCAAACTAGTCCCGCCAAAGTAAAACGGCACATTAAAATTAACAATCATTAGCTCAGGTATCAAACAGACAATAGTTATATATATTGCACCCACTAGTGTCAGTCGCGTGACAATCTTCTCGATATATTTAGTTGTTTGATCACCCGGTCGGATTCCTGGAACAAACGCCCCGCTCTTCTTAAGGTTATCGGCTGTCTCGCGCGGATTAAAAACTAGAGCTGTATAGAAAAAGCAAAAGAAAATAATGGCCATTGCGTAAACTACCATATACAACACTTGACCAGGATGCAGCAGCCCGCCAATATCTCTGAGCCAGTACAAATTTTCATTCGTCCCTAGAAATTCAGCGAGCGTTGCTGGGAACAATATGATGCTTGACGCAAAAATTGGCGGAATGACACCAGCCATATTTAACTTCAGTGGAAGGTGGGAGCTTTGACCACCATATAATTTATTACCAACTTGCCTCTTGGCATAATTAACCAAAATCTTTCTTTGTCCTCGCTCAACAAAAACGACAACACCCGTAATCACGATAACCCCGATAAATATCAGCAGCACTAGCGGGATGGAGAATGACCCAGTACGTACTAGCTCGAGGGTTCCGCCAACTGCGCTTGGTAACCCTGCTGCGATACCCGCAAAAATGATCAAGGATATTCCGTTACCAATACCTCTCTCGGTAATTTGCTCGCCTAGCCACATCAGAAACATTGTTCCCGTAACAAGTGTGACTACAGTGGTGAATCTAAACGCCAATCCAGGGTCCAGCACTAAGTTCGCCTGAGATTCAAGAGCTACGGATATTCCTATAGCTTGAAATGTAGCCAAACCGACTGTACCGTATCGCGTATATTTGGTAATCTTTTTTCGCCCTGACTCACCTTCTTTTTTTAACTGCTCAAAAGTCGGAACAACAACCGTCATAAGCTGCATAATAATAGAGGCGGAAATGTAGGGCATGATTCCCAGAGCGAAAATCGTAAACCGCTGTAAAGCTCCGCCGGAGAACATATTGAACATTCCTAAAATGCCGCCTTGCTGAGCCTTAAATAACTCCTCCAACTGAACAGGATCAATTCCAGGAACTGGAACATGTGCACCTAAACGGTAAACAACCAGCGCGAGCAATAAGAAAAGCAACCGCGCTTTCAAATCGCCATACTTGCTTGCCGCTTTATTAGCTCCTACAGCCAAGCCCCTACTCCTCAATCTTTCCGCCGGCCGACTCAATCGCTAGCCGCGCACCCTTGGTAACACGTATACCTTTGAGGTGCAGCTTTTTACCGTCCGCTAACTTTCCACTGAGAAAGACTTTTGCTGCACTCACAAAGTTCGGTACGATTTGAGCGGCTTTCAAAGCAGCGAGATCCATCACCTCCGCCTCAACCTTGTTCAATTCATCAAGCCTAACCTCCCGAGTATCCGCACCAGTCAGAGACTTAAATCCTCTTTTCGGCAAACGACGAGCCATTGGCATTTGACCACCTTCGAAACCAACTTTGTGATAGCCACCAGAACGAGAATGTTGGCCCTTGTGACCACGCCCGGCGGTTTTACCTTTACCACTACCGACGCCTCTCCCTACTCGCATCTTATCTTTTTTCGCCCCCTCTGCAGGGCTGATGTCATTGAGCTTCATATGTTAACCCTCCACTTTCACAAGGTAATCCACTTTCGAGATCATGCCCCGGACAGATGGGGTGTCTTCGAGCGTAACGCAATGTCGAATCTTACGAAGCCCCAAGCCG
>CAJQMS010000051.1 GCA_905479505.1 uncultured Burkholderiales Genera incertae sedis bacterium
GAAAAAAAGCGCCGGGTCAGTAAAGGCTCAGATCAGGGCCTTGAGGTTGGGCCGAAACTGGGAACAGGTTTTGTTGCGAATGAAGGATTTAAAAAAGTTCAAAGCAATGGATGCCAATGCATTTCATAAAGTTGAGCTTGAGTCGCTCCTGGGAGTAGTAACAGAACCGAAGACGTCGTTAAAAACCTTGATAGCAATCTTTAAACAATCGACTAAGGAGATAGGGCAGGAAACGAAGTTCGTTTTAGCCATATCGGAGGCATTGTCAACGCACGGCGAAGTGAGTATGGCCGAGGGAATACTTGTTAAGCAGTTGGATTTTTCTTGGGATGATGATGTGCTGACCTTGTATGTCCAAATCTCTGATAGTCAAAGTCAAGAACCGTTAAAAAATGCGGAAAGGTGGCTAGAGACGCAGCCTCGTAATGCGAAATTATTGATTGCTCTAGGTGCTTTATGTCGAGATCGTGAGCTGTGGGGAAAATCTGAGAGTTATTTTAGGGCAAGCGAGGCACTTTTTGGATCTCCGGAGGTGGCGCACGAACTCTCTAACTTGTACCGAATAATGGGCCGGTCAGAGGAGTCTAGACGGCAACTAGAGTTATACGCTGAACGTCAAGTTGCTTTGGATTCAAAAGGAAGCTGGGTGTAAATGAATAAACATATTAAAGTTACTGGTTCCTCACGAAAGGACAATGCGTTAAGAAAAGACGTTAGGCTCCTCGGAGCCATTCTTGGCGATACCATTCGTGATCAAGAGGGCAAAGCTTTGTTTGACTTAGTTGAAAAAACTCGTCGAATGTCCGTTTCTTTGCAAAGAAAAGGAAGTGGTGTCGCGAAAGATAAACTTTTTAAACGTTTAAGGTCCTTGGATAGTTATCAGACTAGCGTTGTAATAAGGGCTTATTGTTATTTTTCATTGCTTGCGAATATCGCAGAGGATCAGCATCATATTCGACGTCGTAGGGCTTACGAGATGACACGTTCTGAGCCGCAACCTGGATCTTTAGATGCCGTCATGAATATGCCTGAAATCCGGGACATGGAACCTGAAAATCTTGAGATGTTTTTTTCTAACAGCTTAATTGTTCCGGTGTTAACTGCGCATCCGACAGAAGTTCAGCGCAAAAGTATTCTGGATTTGCAAAATAAGATTGCTGATTTACTTAACAGCAGAGATCGGCAGAATTTGACTCCAACTGAGTCAGAGAGCAATGAAGGGCTGCTCAGAACATCAGTCCTCACTCTTTGGCAAACGCGTATTCTGCGAGCTTTGAAGTTGAGCGTTCAAGATGAAATAGATAACGGGCTCTCTTTTTATGAGTCCACCTTTTTGAAGGAGTTACCTCGACTCTATGGAGATATCGAAGATCGTGTCGGTTCAATTTTAGCGCAGCCTCAAAAAAGACTTACGCTAGCAACATTTTTCAAAATGGGGAGTTGGATCGGCGGGGACAGAGACGGTAATCCTTATGTCACCGATGAGGTTATGAAATATGCGGTCGGTAAGCAAGGCCAAACAATTTACCAATTTTATCGAGATGAGTTAGAGGTTTTAACTGGTGAATTATCTCAATCTGATTGGCGTGTCCAGGTTACCGATCACCTGGTTGCTCTGGCGGATCAGGTAACGGGCATTTCTGATCACAGAAAAGATGAACACTATCGACGAGCTTTGGTGGCGATTCGAGCTCGGCTTGCTATGACGTTCAGGGATAAGACATTCGCGTTTGAGAACCTCGTGCAAAAAGAACTTGAAGTGTATGCATCTCCAAGTGAATTCGTTTCGGACCTGAGAGTTGTTAGTGAATCGTTATATCAAAATCGAAGCGCGCTAGTCGCGAGGGGGCGTATTCGATCACTCATTAGGGCGGCTAGTGTGTTCGGGTTCCATTTGGCCTCGTTAGATATGAGGCAACACTCCGGGGTTCATGAATCTGTAATTACTGACCTTTATTCGCGTGGATTGAATAAGCCGGGTTACACGGACCTAGATGAAAACGAAAAGCGAAGCTGGTTGTTAAGTGAATTAAATGTGCCAAGGCCTTTAAGGTCCACATTTTTGGAGTACGACGAATTAACACTTCAAGAACTTAAGGTGCTAGATACAGCGAATCAACTTCAGCGGGATTATGGTTCAGAGACCTTCGCTAATTACGTGATTTCACAAACGAATGATGTCAGTGACATTCTGGAGGTTGTACTTCTATTAAAAGAGTCCGGTGGTTTAGTTCCCGGGGATAATCCAAGGTTATTAATGAATGTCGTACCCCTTTTTGAGACGATCGAGGATTTGAGAAATTCAGCCAATGTGATGAGTGATTTATTTGCCAATTCTTTTTACAGACGGATATTGCGAAATAGGAATAATGTACAGGAAGTCATGCTCGGGTATTCGGACAGTAATAAAGACGGTGGCTTCTTAACAGCTAATTGGGAGATTTATCAAGCAGAAAAGAAGCTGGTCGAGGTATTCGATAATTACGGCATAAAATTACGAATTTTTCATGGTAGGGGAGGCACTGTAGGGCGGGGTGGTGGCCCGAGCTATGAGGCTATTCTTGCGCAACCTGCCGGGAGCGTGGCAGGACAAATTAGAATCACTGAGCAGGGTGAGGTAATAGCGAGTAAATATTCTGACCCAGGTATAGGGCGACGTAATCTTGAAACACTGGTGGCCGCCACCTTGGAAGCTACGGTGATCTCCAATAAAGTCGACCGGTCGACAGACCTTAATGAGTATGAAGCCATTTTGCATAAAATGGCGAAAAATAGTTTTGGCGTATACCGCGATTTAGTATTTGAAGATCCAGGGTTTATTGATTTTTTTAGACAAGCTACACCAATCGCAGAAATTGCAGATTTAAATGTAGGGAGCCGACCATCATCCAGAAGCAAGTCAACTCGTATCGAGGATCTTAGGGCGATACCATGGGTATTTTCGTGGTCCTTGAGTAGAATTATGTTGCCGGGCTGGTATGGATTTGGTTCAGCAGCTAAGTCCTGGGCGGACAGCTATGGATCAGGGGCAATTAAAAAGTTGCAGGATATGTATCGCAATTGGGGATTTTTCAACGTTATGCTATCGAATATGGATATGGTGTTAGCTAAAAGCGATATGGATATTGCTCGGCGATACGCCGAATTAGTCCCAGACGTCAACCTTAGGGAGCGCATCTTCAGTCGAATTGAGGAGGAGTGGGAACTTACAGTCGACTGGTTATTGAAAATTAGTAGCCAATCGCATTTATTGGAGCGAAACCCATCATTATCCAGAAGCTTACTAAGCCGCTCGCCTTACATTGATACGCTTAATCACTTGCAAATTGAATTGATGGAGCGTTATCGGGCTGGAAGTCACGATGAGGAGCTAAGGCGTTCAATTCTTCAGACTATTAATGGAATTTCAGCGGGCCTAAGAAATAGTGGATAGAAGAAATTATTGGAATTCATTTATTTTTTTGGGTCAATTGACGGAGTGAATGCATCCGAGAAAAACGCATCTTCAGGTAGGCCACGGAGTTCTGTAAATTCTTTATGCGCGGCTTCAACCATTACAGGTACACCGCAGGCATAAACTTCATGCTCGCTCATATTAGGAATATCGTCCATAACTGCTGCGTGGACGAGGCCGGTTCGGCCATCCCAGATATCGTCTGAGTCTTGGTCGGATATTACAGGAACAAATGAAAAGTTTGGATGGTCTTGCTGCCACTGCATTGCCAAGTCAATCATGTAAATATCTTTCGGCCTTCGTCCCCCCCAATAGAGGACCATTGACCGATCTATCCCTTTTTCAAAGGCATATTCAATGATACTTTTAATAGGAGCAAATCCAGTCCCGCTCGCCACTAAAATGATGGGCTTATCTGTTTCTTCACGAAGAAAGAAAGTTCCTAATGGTCCTTCGAACCTAAGGATGTCTTTTTCTTTAAGGGTTTCAAAAACTTGTTTAGTGAATGTCCCGTTCGCCATACTTCGAACGTGTAGTTCTATGTATTCATTATTATGCGGTGAATTACCCATCGAATAGCTTCTTCGTTTTCCCTCGCGTAAAAGTACGTCGATGTACTGACCTGCTAAAAATGTAAATTCCTGATTGGCTGGCAATTTTAATTTTAAAATGACAACGTCGTCGGTGACGCGCCTAATTTCTTGAACCCTGCTCGGTAGTCGACGGACTTCGATCGTCGCGTTTGATTCAATTTCCCGTCCTTCAATTATTAAATCACTTTTCGGGGTAGCCTGACAGAACAACGTTAGCCCATCATTTTTTTCAAAGTCAGCTAGTGCTGAAATCTGAGGAGAACCATGATCGATATTACCTTCGAGCACTTTGCCTTTGCAGGCTGCACAAGCGCCGTTCTTGCAGCCATAAGGTAGTGTGTAACCTGCCCGCATGGCGGCGGCTAAGATGGTTTCACCTTCCTCCGCGGTAAATGAATTTTCACTGGGTTTAATAGTAACTTTGTACGCCATTATGGTGATAACCTTAAACTTGATAGTTGTTAAATTTTAATATTTATAGCTCGACTTAAAAAAATAAATGATGCAAAGAATTTTGATTGTTGGATTTGGAGATATCGGAAAGCGCTTCTCTGCCCGTTATGCGTCTCAACTTAGGCTATTCGTTGTATCAAGAACGAAGCCTGATAAATCATTGCCGTCTGAGAATGTAAGGTTTAATCGAGAATTTCGCTGGTTGCAGGCAGATCTTGACCGGCGAGCAACACTTAAAAAGTTATCAGGTATCTCAAGTCACGTTGTCTATCTTGCGCCTCCTAATCCAAATGGTGTAACCGATACGCGACTCCGCAATTTTTTAAGTATATTCACAGCAAGGTCAAGGATACCACAGCGCCTAGTTTACGTGAGCACCACTGGCGTTTACGGGGATTGCGCTGGCCAAATCGTATCAGAGACCAAGAAGGTTAATCCGGAGACGGATCGTGCCAGGAGGCGGATGGATGCCGAATCACAACTTCGCTTGTGGTCTGAGAAGGTGGGGTGCGAGCCTATTATATTGCGGGTGCCGGGCATCTACGCGTCTGACCGTTTACCAATAAATAGATTTTCAAAAGGTCTGCCATCGATAATATCATCTGAGGACAGGTTCTCTAATCATATCCATGCTGATGACTTGACGAGGATAATTTTCCGGGCACTTTTCAAAGGTAAAACGGGTCGCATATATAATTGCGTGGATGATTCGCGAATTTTGGTCGGAGACTACTTCGACCTAGTAGCAGATCGATTAGGTTTTCCAAGGGCGCAAAGGCTAAGTGTAGCTGAAGTGCAGCAGCTTGTACCTGCGGTGACATGGTCGTTTATGCGTGAATCTCGCCTAGTCTCGAATCATCGGATAAAGCATGAGTTGGATGTTCGTTTGATCTATCCCTCGGTAAGCGAGGGTGTGCCATTTAAGGATAGTAAGAATGATATTTTGTAATCAAACTTTTCGCGAGGGCTTACCGTGAAGTTAAAAGTTTCATTTGCTGTTTCATTTTGGGTCTGTTGCTTGTTCGCTTCGGTCTGCGTGGCTGGACAAAATACGATTAATCATAAGAATTTTTATCAGCTGACTGGCGATTTATTAAACACCAAAATGTTAGTACTCACATACGATATAGATAAATGCTGTTATTTATACAAAGAAGCTTTCAAGTTTGAGGTGAAAGATTCTGAAGCCGTGATTGGCAGCGTGCTTCTGCCGGAAGGTCAAAAACATAAGGATGATTATTTTGGAGATGTTGAGATTTATAGAGAGCAAGTGAAAATCACGCTTGCTATAGATTATAGTCGGGTATTGGCTAATCCTGGATCTTTAATTGTTAAGGCTAGGCATCAAGGCTGCTCAGACGAGGGTGTATGTTTTTTGCCTGCTGATAATTTATTAGATTTTGCATTTTTTCCAGGATTTAAGTGAGCAACGTGAGTTTAAGACTGTTGTCCACACGGTTCCTTTTGGTTTTTGTTGTAATTATATCTATATCGGCGGGTATGATCATCGCAAATGGTGGGCGCGAATTCGACGAGGTTTCGGTTAAGCAAGCTCAATTAGCCCAATTCCCAGATCTTGATGGAGTAAGGCGAAATATCTCGCATTGGGAGGGGGCATATCGAATCGTAAACTTCTGGGCGACCTGGTGCCCGCCATGCCGGGAGGAAATCCCATTGTTTGTCGATCTTCAGACCGAGTTCCAAAGTATTAACGTGACGTTTATCGGTATTGCCGTGGATGACGTTGAACGCGTTCGAACTTTTGTTGCGGCAAATGGTGTTAATTACCCCACATTGATTGGTTCGGGCGACGCGCTACGTATTTCAGAGATTCTAGGTAACAACAGGTCCGGTTTGCCATACACCGTGTTTTTATCTCCGACTGGTGAAATAATTGACATGCACTCCGGAATCGTTCCAGAGGCTAAAATACGTGATTTTGTTGCTAAAATACGTTAAATATCGATAACATAGTTCTAAGTTACTTAATATTTAACTGGTCATCAATAGGTCTGGAGTTGGCCTTGGCTGCAAAATGTTATGTCAGTCGATATTAGAATCTAAATTGCTTAGATATCATAAAATGCGTGTATAATCCGTCATTGTGCCGTTATCTCCCATTAATTTCCCTGGGGCGGATTGATTATAACTGGAGTTTTACCATGCACGCAGAACTGAAAGCACTGGAGCCATGTGACATATTGCTTCTGAATGGACCCAACCTCAATTTATTGGGAACGAGAGAGCCGAGCCTGTATGGATCTGAGACTCTTCAGACGATAGAAAGTCGGTTATTCGCGCGAGTTGCAGAGACTTCTCTCCGACTCGGATGCCGACAAAGTAACTTCGAGGGCGAGCTGGTGACCTTAATACAACAAACTAAAACGGTTGGTGTTAAATTTTTGTTGCTTAACGCAGCGGCTTACACCCATACGAGCATCGCAATTCGTGATGCAGTCTCAGCAATTAACATACCATTTGTTGAAATCCACGTTTCAAACGTATACAAACGTGAGCCGTTTCGGCATCACTCATATCTTAGTGATAAGGCTGAAGCGGTTGTTTGCGGTCTTGGGGGTATGGGTTATGACGTTGCATTGGATTTTGCTTTGGAAAATTTGAAGGGGGATTTGTGATGGATTTGAGAAAGCTTAAAAAATTAATCGACCTTGTTCAAGAGTCTGGAATCGAAGAGCTCGAAATCACTGAGGGCGAGGAGAAGGTCCGTATCAACAGTGGTAATCGGTCACCTCATATGACTGGGGTAGTGTCCCCGGTGGCTCCGGTCCCACACGCGCCAGTGTCAGTGCAGCCTGTAGAGTCGTCTCCTAGTCCTGATCAGGCGAACCCAGTCGATGAAGGGTTTGTAATGAAATCTCCCATGGTGGGTACTTTTTATAGAGCTTCCAACCCAGAATCGGCACCATTTGTTGAACTAGGTCAATCGGTGAATGAGGGTGATACGGTGTGTATTGTTGAAGCGATGAAGCTGCTTAATGAGATTGAATGCGAGGTCAGCGGCGTCATTAAAAAAATTCTTGTGGAGAACGGGCAGCCGATTGAGTTTGGCCAACCTCTTTTTGTAATTGTTTAACTCGTTTTGGCCTGATGTTGTGAGTTGAAGCGCAACTTTTGCGGGAATTTATATGAAAAGGCGAGCAAAAATTTATGTTTGAGAAGATTTTAATTGCGAATCGAGGTGAAATCGCCTTAAGGATACAGCGCGCATGTCGGGAGTTGGGAATTAAAACGGTCGCTGTTCATTCGGAGGCCGATGCGGAGGCTAAGTATGTTCGTCTCGCAGACGAGTCAGTTTGTATTGGACCGGCCTCGAGCACGGACTCCTACTTAAATATACCTGCGATCATCAGTGCAGCTGAAGTTACAGACGCACAGGCTATCCATCCGGGATACGGATTCTTATCTGAGAATGCTGATTTTGCTGAGCGTGTTGAACAAAGTGGGTTTGTATTTATCGGTCCAAAATCTGAGACTATTAGATTGATGGGTGATAAGGTCAATGCGAAAATCGCCATGATTAAAGCAGGCATTCCTGTGGTGCCCGGAAGTGAAGGAGCTCTTCCGGATGATCCAAAAGAGATCATAGGTATTGCGCGCGACATAGGCTATCCGGTCATTGTCAAAGCTTCGGGCGGTGGAGGTGGCCGTGGTATGCGGGTCGTGCACACTGAGGCAGCCTTGGTCAATGCCGTGAATATGACAAAGCAAGAGGCGCAGGTAGCTTTCGGAAATCCTACGGTATATTTGGAAAAATTCCTTGAGTATCCTAGGCACATTGAGGTCCAAGTGTTGGCTGATCAATTCAAGCACGCGGTTTATCTGGGGGATCGTGACTGTTCTTTGCAAAGACGTCATCAAAAGGTAATTGAGGAGGCTCCTGCGCCGCACGTTCGTCCCAGAGAGCGAGCTAAAATTGGTGAGAAATGCGCGGAGGCTTCAAGAAAAATCGGATATCGCGGCGCCGGAACCTTTGAATTCCTGTACGAAAATGGAAAATTTTATTTCATAGAGATGAATACTCGGGTACAGGTTGAGCACCCCGTAACAGAAATGATTACGGGTGTAGATATTGTGAAAACTCAGATTTTGGTAGCCTTTGGGGAAAAGCTGCCTTTCAGACAAAAAGATATAAAGTTTAACGGGCACGCAGTGGAGTGTCGGATTAATGCTGAGCACCCTTTTAAGTTTACTCCCTCTCCTGGAGTTATTCGGACGCTTCATATTCCTGGTGGTCCTGGAATTAGAGTAGACACTCACGCTTATCAAAATTACTTTGTCCCCCCTTATTACGACTCCCTTATTGGCAAATTAATTGCGCATGGTGATACGCGGGAGCAAGCGCTGTCTAGGCTAAAGGTTGCCTTGTCTGAAATGGTAATTGAAGGGATTGAGACCAATATTCCACTGCATCGTGACTTGGTATCCGATGCGAATTTCGTCGAGGGTGGCGTAAGTATTCACTACCTCGAGAAAAAGCTTTCAAGTGCTTAATCTATTCGGTTGAATTCTGGTTAATGGGATATAAATCATGGCTTGGTTAGCATTAGAATTTAGCGTACGCGGCGTTGATGTCGATATATTGAGTGATGCGCTATTTAATGCGGGGGCAATTTCTGTTGACGTTAAAGATGCTGATGAAGGATCTACCGAAGAGCAAGCAATTTATCTTGAGCCTGGTGAGGACGCCGCGCTTTCCTGGGGCCACAATATCGTGTTGGGTCTTTTTGATAAAGATGCGATGGCCGACCAAATATTTTCTGTTGTTACTGATGCCGTTGCACCGTTAACGCTTTCCAAGCCCTTGGAAAATTGGATTGATGATCAGGATTGGGTTCGATTAACGCAACAACAGTTCGAGCCAATACGAATTTCAAAAAAACTTCGGATTTCGCCAAGTTGGTCGGACGTGACGGATTCAGCAGAAATCGATATCGTGTTGGACCCAGGACTTGCTTTCGGTACCGGTAGTCACCCGACCACCCAGCTGTGCTTACGTTGGTTGGAGGAGAACATCACTCGTCGGGACAGCATTATTGATTACGGATGTGGTTCGGGTGTTTTGGGTATTGCAGCGCGGAAATATGGAGCAGGTAAGGTGGTATGCATAGATATAGATGAAGATTCGTTAGTAGCGACTCGATACAATTCAGAGAGGAATAAGGTTGATTTAGAGGTGCGCTCAGCGGAGAGGGGATATCATATTCCAGGGGATGTGGTCATAGCTAACATTTTGCCATCTCCGCTTAAGGTGCTAGCCCCATTGTTGTCTCGGTTGGTAAAGTCTGGGGGCAAGATTGTTTTGTCGGGGATATTGGAAGATCAGAGTCAAGGCCTGATTGATTTATACTCACAATGGTTTGACATGAGCAAGTTTCAATCTATGGATGATTGGGTCTGTTTGCAAGGGACTAAGCTAGCCTGATAATAATATGGAAATTTTTCTTTTTTGTCCTCGGTGCGCTCATGTGTCTGAGTCGACGTCAAAGATTCTCCTGGAGCGTGCGGGAATCGTTGAGTGCCCATCATGCCGACATGCGTTTGACGGATACGCTCATTATCGTTTCGACGTTGGTTATGACCTAAAGAAGTTAAACCAAAACCAGTTCAAACTAGAGGAGAACTTGTCTGCGGAAAAGGAAGGATTGCACGCTTCTGTTAGTGCGGCATCAACTAAAGGAATCGAACGAAGCGAGCCGAGTTTAAAGCCAAGTGCGGAGCAGGTGTTAAGAAGATCGCCCGAACTTGGTGCCAACCTATTTGAAACGATGTTCGCCGCTCCTCCTAAAGTAAGATCTTGGTGGTGGTGTGCAAATATATTGCTTGGACTGTCTATTTTTTTAATGGCTTCGCCGAACACTTTTCGCAGTATTGTTGGCAGCTCATATCCTTACATGGCGTGGACCACCAAATTATGCGATCAGTTAAATTGTGACGTCGGGGCCAGTAAGAGAATAGAAATGTTGAGACTTGTGGGTGCAGATTTGATAAGTAGGCCTGACTCGGGGAAGGGCTTGTATCAGTTTCAAGCGACGATTCAAAACGTTGGTCAAGAACGCCTTAAGTTGCCTTCGATGGAATTAAAATTGACTGGCAGTGATGGCGATATTGTAACGAGACGAGTGTTTTATTCATATGAATATATGGTGGACAGTGGCAAGATAGACATTGGCGCTAGAGAGGAGATGCAGTTAAATATGATACTGCGAGTGGACGGAGCTGCACCGGTTGCGTTTGATAGTTACATTTTCTATTCAAGTTAAAAATGCTTACGCTGAATTTTGATAAAAAGATTGAGCGTTAAGCGCGGATAGTGTGGGGGTGGGAATGGTTGGCAATAATGAAAAGAGGTTCAGTGGGACGCATCAGTGGGCATGTATGGACGGTAGTGCCCACGTGCTTGTAGGAATAAGTGATTTCGCACAAGAATCTTTGGGAGACGTCGTCTACGTTGAGGCGCCTGATTTGGGTGCTTCATTTAAAATTGGAGAGCAGTGTGGGACAATTGAATCAGTGAAGACTGCCTCCGATATTTTTTCACCGGTTTCGGGCGAGGTCGTTGCGGTCAATGAGCTCTTGGGGGAGCAACCTGAGTTAATTAATGAGTCTCCTCAAGAAACTTGGATATTTAAAGTTAAAATTACGAACCCTCAGGAATGGGACGAATTGATGAGCGAGACGCAATATATTGATACTTTGCCTACCGGTTAGACACCCTGGGATTTTTTGCATACTTGTTAATCACAAATATAACTTAACTGTGGTGAGATGAATGAAAATTAAATTAACAATAATGGAGCGACTTTTGCTCGCTGGACTTCTGGGATTACTTTTAAAATTTTTCTCGCTCCACCTGTAACTATTTTTTAGCGAACTTAACGACGATACACTGATGACTCGAGTGGGAGACCGTTGTTAAGGTAGGAATGAAAAAATTCCAGGTTATTTAATTCTTCACTGCCGGAGCTATATGGAACGGCACCAACGGCCTCCATGCAACGTTGATACCTCATTTGGAGTGTGTAAAGCCTTTCCCCACCGCGAAAAACGGGAAAATGAACCGCTTGACCGATAGCGGGAGATAGGAGTTCATCTCGAAAATAATGCCCACCATGAGTCAAGTGGCAGGAAGCGCAAGCAAGGTTGTATTGCCCAATGCGTCTGAAGTAGAGTGATTTTCCATCGTTATATTTAGCTAGCGCGTCAGGTGTTGAAATTTCAATTTGCATCAACATTCCGTCCGACAAGGATCGCGCGTAAGCGCTGAGTGCCCCCATCGTTTCAGGGTCAACAAAATCTACCGGCGCCTCGTTATTGTTTTGAAGACAAAAATTAAGCGCCATTTCAAATGTGACGACTTGTTCAAGGTCAGAATCGTAGTATGGAAATTTCCCAGCAATTTCTACCCCTTTATTTTCAAAGCAATTTGAAAAATTTTGGCCGTTTTTGAACGGTGTGTTCCAAATTTTTTCTCCCGAGTCGACCGCATCCTGAAAAGGTGGAAAGTCCATAATGCTGTCGTATTGACTGAGCGCGTCGTCACTCAACATCATCGATCCGTGAACGTATCGAGAAAGGGGAACACCAGGCAAATTTTTCGAGTAAGTATCCAAGAAAATCTGTCTATCCTTCTCTGGAGAGCCCCTAGCTGGCGCCTGACTTATTAAGATACCGAGTGCCGCGAGATAGAAGAGAAGTCGCATGCCGTTCAAGAGATAGTACTAACGCCAGAACCCGATTGTCCCATGTTATCAAGCCAGGATATGGATAACTCATCTCCTGCCGAGACGCCAGGAACTCGAATATTGAGATACGGATTTTTCGATACTGATCGACTCCAATGGACCTCCATAATTGTTTTACCATTAAGAGCAACAATGGCGGTATGAACGAAGTGTTGAGGA
>CAJQMS010000052.1 GCA_905479505.1 uncultured Burkholderiales Genera incertae sedis bacterium
CTTCCATGGATCATCGAGTGAGATTTTCTTTCCTTCGCTTTTTTGTGAAGTACTCTTGTAATCAACGATATGAAGTTGCTGCGTTTGTTTATTTAACCAAACATCGTCCAAACCACCACCAATTTTCAAGTTAGTTGGCTCATGAACAGTATTCATCCGACCTTCCGCGCCAAAATGCAAGCTTTGAGTCCATTTTTCAAAATCCTCATGTAGATACGGAATCAAATGAGGTAAACCTAACTCGTCCAAAAATGGGTGAGCCTCCCCTTTTTGTCGATAGACGTCAAAATCTCTTTTAAGTAGAACATCAGTCGCCTCGTTGATATTAAACCCCGGTATGCTTGGATATCGCACCCCTTTTACCTGCTGCAAATAAAAACAAGCTGGACATCGCACAAAATTTTCGACCCTTGATCGGCTTAACTCATAAGCTTCAGTTCTCGCCGGATCAAAGACGCCTCGATGCCTTTTCGATTTAGAAACCAATTGTCTATTTCTCCAATAACTTAGATATGAAACTGAACAGAGCTAGCAATAGTTGCTCGTTCGGTACGATATGAATTCACAGGGTGGCTTTCATCTTCGTACCCGAAGCTTATTCCACATAAAAGATTATGACCTTCGGAAATAGGAATAAACCGTTTAACTACTTCTGGGTAGGAAGCGAGAGCGGCCTGAGCGATAGTCGCCACACCCAGCTCTTGAGCCACAAGCATGAAAGACGAAATGTAAAGACCACAATCAACAGCTCCATACGCACCGAGTTCACCCGGAGTAGAAATAAAAGCTACGTGCGGTGCACCGAAAAATCGAAAATTCTCTAAAAGCTGATCTTGAGTTGCTACATCATCACCCCTCTCTATACCCACAGCTGAATAAAGCTGCAAACCACAGACTTTTCGGCGCTCCTTATACTCACCGATATATCGTTCTGGAAACGCGATATCACTTTCGGATTTAAGCCCCGCCCTAGCCGAAGACACTAAGGCATCGCTGACCTTACCGCGAGCATCTCCAGAGAGAATATGCACAGACCACGGCTGTGTGTTACACCATGATGCGGTTTTTTGAGCTGCGACTAGCAAATCAGAAATCAAAGTGCTAGGTAACTCGTCTGACTTAAATTTTCTGCAACTGTACCGCTTACTTAACGCTTCAATCACACTCATTTTTACTCCATTCTGTGTCGATTAAATATTTACTATCTTTTTAATATTCTTTGAAATGAGCGAAGCACTTATTTAATCTGTGCTTTTTTCCTCAATTTCAATATGTTGCCACGTCTCCTGTTTCGCCCTAGAGGTCAATACCTCGTCAATAGGCACTTGATAGCCCTCTGTGAGCTTGTTACCTGCATTCGCCAAGGAGACAATCGCATTCAATTCACCTAAAACCTCATCGTCTAAACCTTTTTTTCTTGCTGCCGCAGTATGACTATTAATACAATATTCACAGTTATTTGTGATGCTAACAGCGAGATAAATAAGCTCTTTGGTAAGTGGGTCGAGTCTTGATGGCTTAAGCATTGTCTCCTTCATGTGGCCCCAAAACTGCTTCAATAAGGGAGGATGAGATGCAAGAGCCCTCCAGATATTATTAATGAAGTCAGATTCTCTAGTCTTCATAATGTCGTCAAAAACCTCCCTAACCTCGGGAGTGGCATCAGCATAATTCACCAAATCAACCAAAAGGTTTTTACCCATCTTCAATCTCTCCTATCGAACGCTTAACAAATTTAATTAATAAGACACCAGAAAAACACTCTACATAGAAAACAATATTTAATAAACGAAAAACACTTGATCTGTATGATTCTATTAAAATAGCGGTACATCATCATTTAATAACAGGTGCAACATTGTGAAATTTCTTTTTGAAATCTTTCCCATCATTATTTTTTTCTTTGTCTTCAAAAGTTACGGCATCATGGCTGCTACAGCTGCCGCAATTGTCGCAACCATCGGCCAAGCTGGCTGGTCGTGGTTAAAACATAAAAAACTAGAAAAAATGATGATGATTAATTTAGGAATCATCGTTATCTTAGGAGGAGCGACACTCGCTCTAAAGGACGAAACGTTCATTAAGTGGAAGCCTACAGCGCTATATTGGGCCTTTGCCGTCGCACTTGTTCTATCAAACCTTATATTCAAGAAAAATCTAATCAAAGCAATGATGGGCTCAAAAATGAAAATGGCAGAGCCCATATGGAATAGATTGAATCTAAGTTGGGCGGGATTTTTTACTTTTATGGGATTTTTAAACCTCTACATCGCCTTTAATTTTGATACGGACACATGGGTGAATTTCAAACTTTTTGGCGGAATGGGCTTGCTTCTAATCTTCGCTTTAGGACAAGCGCTTGCGCTAGCTAAACATATCACTCCGGAAGAAGAGTAAACGTTTCCGCTGCGGGGAAACCCAATTGATAAACTAATGAAGAAAGGATCTTGAGACACATGAGCACCGTAGATCAGATCAAAGATAAACTGACACGACTTGAGCCAACATCCATAGATATTTTTGATGACTCTGCCTCCCACGCCGGCCATGCTGGGGTCAAAGAAACAGGTGGCGGACACTACGAATTGTCCATCGTATCGCCGCTTTTTTCCGGAAAAACGACCATGCAACGACACAGGCTTGTTTATGAATGCTTATCTGAGTTAATGCCTGGGAAAATTCACGCGCTCTCAATACAAGCATTCGCCCCCGAGGATTGATAAAACATTTAATTTTTCATGCTTTAGCTATCAGATAAACGATAAGCTAAGGAAACAATCAACCAACCCAGTATCTCGCATTTCGGAACATATACATCCAGGCGCCATCCTCTTCCCATTGCTCAGGGTGCCATGAGTTCTGAACACTTCTAAATACCCTCTCTGGATGCGGCATCATGATAGTAAAACGGCCGTCTACTGAGGACAAACCCGTCACTCCAGATATTGATCCATTTGGATTGCTCGGATATTTTTCAGTCACTTGGCCATAATTGTCGACATACCGGAGAGCCACATAGGGCTCTGCTAACTCTCGCTGAGTCGAAGATTCAAATTCAACTTGCCCTTCTCCGTGAGCCGTGGCTACGGGAATCCTTGACCCAACCATGTTTTGCAAAAATATCGAAGGACTCTCGCTTACTTCAGTCATTACGAATCTCGCTTCAAATTGCTCCGACTTGTTTTTCACAAATCGAGGCCAGTGAGTAGTGCCCGGGATAATCTCACGTAAATTCGACATCATCTGACAACCATTACAAATGCCTAATGCAAAACTATCCTCCCGATCAAAGAAACTGGAAAATTGTTCATGGGCTCTCGAATTAAATAAAATTGACTTCGCCCAACCCTCTCCAGCACCGAGCACATCACCGTAAGAAAATCCGCCACATGCCGCTAAACCCTTAAAATCCGCCAAAGACGTTCGGCCAGTTATTACATCACTCATGTGGACATCAACAGTCATAAAGCCAGCCCTATCAAAAGCCGCTGCCATTTCTATTTGTCCGTTAACGCCTTGTTCTCGAAGTATCGCCACTTTCGGCTTTACTCCCGTATTGATAAAAGTCGTACGTGTCGGGTCACCAATATCAAACGTTAAATCAGCATGTAAACCTGGATCTTTTATATCTAAAATACGGTCATATTCTTGCTCAGCACATTCAGGGTTATCTCGAATCCCTTGCATATGAAAAGTAGCTTTAGACCATATTCGTTGCAAAGACCAACCGTATTCATCAATTAATTTAACGTCATTTGAAAGTATCTCTAAGCGCCCACTGCTGTTAATACTGCCAATTGACTTTGTGTAGTCAGTCAGTCCGTGTGAATCTAAAACGGCAAAAACTTCAGACTTATCAACCGCACGAACTTGAATAACGGCCCCAAGCTCTTCATTGAAAAGTGCTGCCAACTGACTATCTTTATCCGAGCCAGCGCCTAAATCCACCCTAACACCTAAATGAGAGGCGAACATAAGTTCAGCCAAAGTCGCTAAAAGTCCCCCATCCGAGCGATCATGATAAGCCAGTATTTTGTTACTGCTGTTAAGCGTTTGTATCGCAGTGAAGAATCCCCTCAAGACTGTCGCATCGTCCAGATCTGGAGTTTCCCCGCCCTCAACAGACCATGCTTGATAGAATATAGACCCGCCTAGGCGATTCTTACCACCAGACAAATCAATAAGGATTAATTCTGTGTCCAAATCAGGCGACAGAACTGGGGTGAGCGTTTTACGGATATCTGAAACCTGTGCAAATGCAGTGATGACCAGGGATACAGGCGAAACAACTTGCTTTTCTTCGCCTTTATCTTGCCACACTGTTCGCATGGACATGGAGTCCTTGCCGACCGGAATACTAATTCCCAACTCCGGGCACAACTCCATACCAACTGCTTTAACAGTATCAAACAAATTAGCGTCCTCACCTTCAAAGCCAGCTGGAGCCATCCAATTTGCAGACAATTTAATATCGCTCAGTCGATTAATCTTAGCAGCAGCTATGTTTGTGATTGCCTCGCCGATAGCCATTCGGCCAGAAGCTGGACCATTAGTCACCGCCACAGGAGCGCGCTCACCTATCGCAAACGCCTCACCTAAATATTCCTTAAAACCCATCGAAGTTACGGCGACATCACTAACCGGAATTTGCCAAGGTCCCACGAACTGGTCACGCGAACAAAGTCCTCCCACGGATCTGTCTCCGATGGATATCAAAAAAGTTTTATCGGCTACCGCTGGGAACGACAGGACTCTGGCAACACCCTCATTAAAGTCAATGGACCGCAAACTCTTGGCGACCAAATTTAGTTTCTTTCTCTTAACATTCCGCGTCATCTTCGGCGGCTTATCCAATATAACCGACAAGGCAATGTCTGCAGGCTTATTACCAAAGTGCGAATCAAAAACCTCTAGATGTCCATCACTTGTTGACTCGCCTAAAAGCGAATACGGACAACGCTCACGTTCGCAAAACCCGTTAAACTGCTCAAATTTATTGGGGTCCACCGCTAACATGTAACGTTCCTGCGACTCGTTGCTCCAAATTTGCATCGGAGTCATACCTGACTCCTCTGAGGGGATCTTTCTAATATCGATACGTGCACCGCAATTTGCATCGTTCACAAGCTCAGGTAACGCATTAGAAAGGCCGCCTGCACCGACATCATGGATTGATAATATGGGATTATCTGCGCCAAGTCCCCAGCAACGGTCAATCACCTCCTGACATCGTCTTTGGATTTCAGGATTACCTCTCTGGACCGAATCGAAATCGAGATTAACGCTATTGTCACCGGTAGCCATACTAGACGCTGCCCCGCCTCCCATTCCGATAAGCATACCGGGTCCACCAAGCTGAATAATCAGAACACCGGCGTCAAATTTTTCCTTAATAGACTGTGAATCGGTCACGTTGCCTAAGCCACCTGCCAACATGATAGGTTTGTGATACCCGCGAACAACCCCTTCGCACTGTTGTTCATAATTTCTGAAGTAACCGCAAAGATTAGGTCGACCGAACTCATTATTAAAAGCCGCCCCTCCAACCGGCCCCTCCAACATAATGTCTAGGGCAGAAGCAATTCGATCGGGTTTACCGATACCCGCGCTCTCCCAAGGCTCTTTTAGCTCAGGTATCCTCAGGTGAGATACGCTGAATCCAACAAGTCCGGCTTTGGGTTTTGCCCCACGGCCAGTAGCACCTTCATCTCTAATTTCTCCACCAGAGCCCGTTGCAGCTCCAGGAAATGGGGAGATAGCTGTGGGGTGGTTATGCGTCTCGACCTTCATCAAAGTATGCGTCAATTCACCCGAAACATATTCATAATCGTGATTCGGCATGGCACGGAAACGATCAGCTGCGACACCTTCCATAATTGCTGAGTTATCCGAGTATGCGACTACGGTACCCTTCGGAGACTGCCGGTGAGTCTCCCTTATCATTCCAAATAGCGACTTCTCCTGCGGCTTCCCATCAATCACCCAAGACGCATTAAATATCTTGTGTCGACAATGCTCTGAATTAGCTTGAGCAAACATCATCAACTCTACATCAGTAGGGTCTCGGCCTATCGTCTTAAAACTTTGATGCAGATAATCAATTTCATCATCTGAAAGTGCAAGGCCTAATTCACGATCGATATCGTCAAGCGCTTGCTTTCCATTTTTTAAAATTGGAATCGTTTTCATATGTTGAGGCTCAACATGATGAAAGAGCCTTTTCGCCTCGCTTAACTCATCCAAAACTGTTTCAGTCATCCTATCGTGTGCCAACTTGTTAAATACCGTCAACTTGGAGGCCGGTAGCGTTTTACCGCTTCTCGTATTCACAATCCAAGAAACACCACGCTCAACTCTCAGAACGTCACTTAATCCACAAGCCTGAGCTATTTCAGTAGCTTTGGTTGACCAAGGTGAAATTGACCCCAGCCGAGGCACCACAACAAAACTTGCTTTCCTGTCGATCGACTTTGATGCACTTGGACCGTAGGAGAGAATTCGATTAAGTCGGCTCAACTGATCTGCTGTGGGCGGCTTCATGACCTCAACAAAGTGGCAAAAATATGCTGAGACTTCGCTTATTTCTGATTCAATGTTTTGAGCTTCAATTAATAACTTATCGAGGCGAAATGTTGAAAGGGCTTGGCGTCCCTCTAGAAAAACAATTTCCGGCATGGAGTCTTTGATATTCAGTAATATATTTGCAAATAAAGATTATAGCTGACCGACGATGAAGTAATATCACAGTACACAATAACATTGCTTAAATCCAAAATATGCAAACAGTTCCGGTGTACCAAACGGAGGACATAAGAGAGATTGAAAAATACCTCTTCAGCCTCGACCCAAAACCTAACCTGATGGAAATCGCAGGTAAAACTGTTGCTAATGTCGCACTCCATGTCGCGCCCCGAGACTCACAAACCGCATTGGTGCTTGCCGGGCCAGGTGATAATGGCGGAGACGCATACGTAACGGCGAGGCACCTTAAAAATGCCAATTACTCCGTCGTAGTGCTCTCGCTCAGCAGTCCCGAAACCGTTTCTCAAGACAGAAGCCGTGCCATCGCAGATTGGCAAGAAATGGGGGGCATTATCAAGACTAATATAGATCCAGAGGAGCATTTTGACCTCGTCATTGACGGATTGTTTGGTATCGGACTAACACGCCCTCTCAGCGGTGATTTTGCCGATCTTGTTCATCAGGTAAATCAACTCTCATCTACAGTGATCGCCATAGATATTTCATCAGGATTGGACAGTGATACCGGGAACGTTATGGGTTGCAGCATTCACGCACACCACACTGTTACCTTTCTCGGTTATAAAGTTGGACTCCATACAGGTGAGGGTCCAGACTATTCAGGCATCGTTCATTTCAGTGATCTTAATATGGATGATTATCCGCGGCCTGACACCAGCGGCTATTTAATCGGTAGCGAAGTACTCCAAAATGTGTTGGTACCACGAAAAAAATCATCTCATAAAGGCTCACATGGTCAAATCGCGATTATTGGAGGGGACGAAGGCATGGTCGGCGCCATACTTCTGGCTGGTCGTGCCGCCTTAAAACTTGGCGCTGGGCGCGTTTTTATAGGGGCCTTGAGGGGCCCCTTACTAGCCGTGGACCAGGTTCAACCTGAGCTGATGATACGTGTAGCCAGTGAGCTTCTTTCTCAAAATGAGTTTAACTGCATTGCAATTGGTCCCGGCCTAGGTAACGATGACCTTGCTCATCAAACGCTGAGCAAAAGTCTGAGTCAACCAGTCCCAGTAATACTGGACGCCGGTGCCTTAAATTTAGTCGCTGATCACAATCAACTTAAAAGTAAAATTAGCGATCGAGATTGTCCGACGGTACTAACTCCCCACCCAAAAGAAGCCGCGAGACTTCTCAAGTGTTCGGTTGAGGAAATTCAAAGCGATCGAGTCCACTCAGCCCTTTCGTTAGCCAATGAATTTAACTCAGAGGTTATTCTAAAAGGGGTTGGGAGCGTGTGCGCTTTCCCGGATGGGAATTGGTTCATTAACACTACGGGAAATCCAGGAATGGCCTGTGCTGGAATGGGAGACGTGCTAACTGGCATTGTTGGGGCGTTGATTACCCAAGGTGCTTACAGCCACTCAGCAGTTGTTGCGGGCGTCTATTTACACGGGTTAGCTGCGGATCAGTTATTGAGCGACAACAAAGGCCCGATTGGAATGACAGCCTCTGAAACTATCGATACATCACGATCAATACTCAATCAACATTTAACTGGTATTCTTGCTTGATGATTGTGCAAGCAAATAACTGAACCATTGGGGATTTAGAAATGTTGGACCAACTGA
>CAJQMS010000053.1 GCA_905479505.1 uncultured Burkholderiales Genera incertae sedis bacterium
CCACGTGGTTATCACGTCACAAAGTAAACGCCACTGTCTTAATGATGAATGACATACCTCAATATGTTAATCCATTACCCGCCTCAGTCATTGAATTTAAACACACATCAACCACGCAACCACGTGACGCAGGACTTAAAACAATTGGACAGTTAGTGCGCGCACCGAGATCCGCTGTCACCCAACGTTGGGGATTATCTGTACTTGATCAATTAGACCGTGCTTTTGGTATCAAACCAGATCCACAAACATTTTTTGTATTGCCCGATTATTTCAGTACCGAGATATCCTTAAATCTTCCGGCATCGTCTGTACCAGAAATTATTTTTGGCATTCGCCGAATCACTCAAAGCATGGCTAATTACTTGAGTGTCAAACAACGTGGAGTTTTAAAATTCAACCTCACTTTCGCCAATGAGGAACAAGACACCCATATTTTTCATTTCAAACTCTCTGCCCCCTCTAGGGACCCTAAACACTTAACTAGTCTCATACAAGAAAGGTTAAGTCGAGAAATCATTCCCTCTCGAATCGAATCGATCCACTTGAAATCGATACAAGAACCGCCCATCGCTCCGTCTATCGACTCTTTGATTCCCCAGGAAGAAAATACGGAATCGTGCCAAGGACACTTGATCGACCAATTACAAGCCAAATTAGGCAATGATTGCGTTTATGGCATCACCGTTTGCGCTGATCATCGGCCAGAAAACTCGTGGCGAGCCACTACACCCGGCGAACGTCATCAACAGACACAGCCGAGGAATCGACCATCTTGGTTACTACATAAACCCATAGCACTAACGTCCACATCTAACATACCCCACCTACGCGGACCATTAGTCATTATTAGCGGCCCTGAACGCATTGAAACGGGCTGGTGGGACGACAATGATATTAAACGGGATTACTTCCTCGCACGAACGCAAGACCATTCTCAAGTGTGGATATACCAAGAAACAATCAATGACCGCTGGTTCTTACATGGGATTTTTGCATGATGCAGCCGTCAATAGCATCAGCCTATGCCGAACTACATTGCGTGAGTAACTTTAGTTTTCTTAAAGGCGCCTCACACCCTGAAGAACTGGTCAAACAAGCAAGAACTCTTGGGTACCAATCTATTGCTATAACCGACGAGTGTTCGGTTGCAGGTGTCGTCCGAGCTCACACCGCGGCTCAAGCTGAAAATATTAAATTATTAATTGGATCAGAGTTCAAACTAGAAGAAGGTACTCGTTTCGTCCTGATCGCCAAAAATCGTTGTGGCTATGGTTATATCTGCGATCTAATTAGCGCGGCACGTCGTCGTGCACCGAAGGGAACCTACCGCCTAAGTCAAAAACACTTTACAGAGGTAGAAAATAATTGCATCGCCATATGGATACCTGGCACCGAAGTAGATACGGAGGTAGATACTAAACACCTCTATTGGCTAAAGGATCGATTTCAGAGCAAAGTCTGGATTGGAGTAGCGCGATCAATGACCAATAGTGAGACAACAAAAATAGAGATGCTCAAATATATGTCTCAACTCACGATGACATCTCTTGTAGCTATCGGCAATGTACATATGCATATCCGAGAGCGTCGCGCATTAAGAGACACCATTCATGCAATTCGTTTGAAAAAAACGATTGAAAGAAGTGGATTTGATTTGCCTCCTAATGGAGAAAACTATTTACGCAGTATCAACATGATCCAAAATTTATACACACTGCCTCTTATAGCCGAAACATTAAAGATAGCCAACCAATGTGACTTCACACTCAGCTCACTCAAATATGAGTACCCAGAAGAAATTACCCCAAATGGAATAAGCGCCACTCAGTATCTGCGCACACTGGTTCTGAAAGGTCTCAATTGGAGATTCCCTAAAAAGGTTCCCGAAAAAGTTGTGCAATTAATTGAACGAGAACTAAAAATCATCAACGAATTAAGCTATGAACCTTACTTCTTAACCGTATTTGACATCACCGACTACGCCCGATCCCAAAACATATTATTTCAAGGTAGAGGAAGCGCAGCAAACTCCGCGGTATGCTATGTATTAGGTATCACAGAGGTCGACCCCAACCGGTCTGAGATGTTATTCGAAAGGTTTCTGTCTAAAGAACGTAACGAACCACCCGATATCGACGTTGACTTTGAGAATAGTCGTCGCGAAGAAGTGATCCAGTACATTTATAATAAATATGGTCGTGACAGGGCCGCTCTAGCTGCGGCGGTAGTCACGTACCGGCCTAAAAGTGCGTTTAGAGACGTGGGTAAAGCGCTGGGCTTGGATTTAGAACAAATTAACCGAATTTCTAAGAATTTCTCCTGGTGGGATGAACAATCAAGCCGAGCTGATCGACTAAAAGAGGCTGGCTTTAACACAAGTACTAAAGTAATCAAACAACTCATCCATATCACTCAAGAACTGTCCAGGTTCCCTAGACACCTCTCTCAACACGTCGGTGGATTTGTGATTTCACGTGGGCCATTGACTCAATTAGTCCCGGTTGAAAACGCAGCGATGGAAAACCGCACAATCATTCAATGGGACAAAGATGATCTAGCCGCACTGGGGCTACTCAAAATAGATGTTTTGGCATTAGGGATGTTATCGGCTATTCGTCGATCGTTACACATGATGGAAAAGTGGTATCAAAAACCATTTTCGATATCTGATATTCCTCCAGAAGACCCAAAAGTCTACGAAATGATATCTAGAGCAGACACTATTGGGGTTTTCCAAATTGAATCTAGAGCACAAATGTCAATGCTTCCGCGCATGAAACCGAAATGCTTTTATGATCTAGTCATAGAAGTCGCCATTGTGCGGCCAGGGCCCATTCAAGGTGGCATGGTTCATCCCTACTTAGCACGTCGTCAGAAAAAAAAACCCGTTACCTATCCCTCTGTCGCCGTCAAAAAAGTCCTCGAGAGAACACTGGGTGTGCCGATATTTCAAGAGCAGGTCATGCAAATTGCTATTGTCGCAGCAGGGTTCACTCCCGGCGAAGCCGACCAACTCCGTCGCTCAATGGCAGCCTGGAAGCGTCGAGATGGATTGGGCCATTTTGAGAGAAAACTTATTCAAGGGATGCGAGACCGCGGATATAGCAACACATTCGCTAAACAAATATTCCAGCAAATTCTGGGATTTGGGGAATATGGGTTTCCTGAGTCTCACTCAGCAAGCTTTGCGTTACTGGTATATGTCTCTAGCTGGTTAAAGTATCACGAACCAGCCGTTTTTACGTGCGCACTCCTCAATAGTCAGCCAATGGGATTCTATGGGCCATCTCAGCTAATTCAAGACGCGCAACGTCATAAGGTAATTATTCTGCCGGTAGATATACAAAAAAGTCATCGTGAATGTCATCTAACGCATATCCCCAATGAGAGCAAGCCTGCTATCCAGCTTGGTTTCAACTTGATAAAAAATCTATCTGCAGATGCTATAGAAAAAATAGTTATTCACCGATCGGAACAACTATCGATCGATCAAATATTAAAGCGAGCTAAATTAAATAAAAAAGACTTACATGCACTCGCTAGCTCGGACGCTTTGTTAAATTCTATAGGTAATAGACATCAAGCCAACTGGTGGGTCAACGGGTTAGATCTAGACCCACCAGATCTCTTTCGTGATTTACCAAGCACACCAGAAAACTTCGAACCACCTCCGCCAACAAAAGGGGAGAATATTATTGCTGACTACAACAGCATAGGCCTCACATTGAGAGAGCATCCAATGCGCTTACTTAGATCAGACCTAAAAAAAAGACGGGTCATCACAGCTGAGGCCATCAAAAATCTTCGCAGTGGACAAGCAGCTCGGGTGGTGGGCATCGTGACTTCTCGACAGCGTCCCAGCACATCCAGCGGCGTGGTATTTGTGACACTAGAAGATGAGACGGGATATATCAATACTATAATTTGGCGTGATATTGCCTCCACGCAACGTCAAACTCTAATGAGTGCTCAATTACTGGGTGTCTCAGGGTATATAGAAAAAGACGGCCAAATCATCCATCTGATTGCGAAAAAATTAGTCGATTACTCACCGCTTCTTGGTAAACTGATGACAACCTCAAGAGACTTTCATTAAAAAAATGCCATTCGAATTCGACAAAATTATTGATAGAAAAACCTCGTCCAGCAGCAAATGGACTAAGTATGACCAGCCCGATATTATCCCCATGTGGGTTGCAGACATGGACTTTGAGACGGCACCTTGCATCAAATCTGCCTTATTAGAACGCGTCAACCATGGAATATATGGTTACACGCAAACACCAACCGAACTACCTCCAACCGTCGTAAACTATTTAAGTGAAGAATTCAACTGGACGATCGATCCAGATTGGATCGTGTGGCTACCCAGCTTAGTAGTTGGACTAAACGTAGTCAGTCGAGCGTTCGCAAAGGATGGAGAGGCTATCATTTCTAATACGCCGATATACCCTCCTTTTCTATCAGCGCCGACATACGGTAACGCTCAAACAGTCACCGCGCCGTTAAACTGGGATGGCACACGATGGGTGATGGATTTTAAAACATTAGAAGCTGCAATCACACCTGACACAAAAGCATTTTTATTTTGCAGTCCTCATAATCCAACGGGTCGCGTATGGGACATTGAGGAGCTCAATGCATTAGTGAGCTTCTGTCGTAAACATAATCTCATTTTAATTTCCGACGAGATACACGCTGGATTGATTTTGGATCAAGACAAAAAACACATAGCAACTGGCAATATTCCAGACGCTGCTGACATTTTAGTGACGCTCCAGTCTGCCAGTAAAACCTTTAATATGCCCGGGTTAGGTTGCGCTTATGCGGTGGTAAAAAACCCGATACTAAGAAAAAAAATAAAAAAAATTATGAATGGCATTGTCCATCATGTTGGTGCTTTAGGTTTCACCGCCACCCTTGCCGCTTACCAAAATGGAAAGGCATGGCACTCTGAACTTATTGAATATCTGCGACTCAACCGCGAACAAGTCGAGAAAACGTTATCTCCTTGCGATGGCCTGACCGTCTACCACTCCGAGGCAACCTACCTGACGTGGATTGATGCACGAGAAATGGCCGTTAACAACCCGTCGCTTTATTTTGAAAAATTCGGCGTGGGTCTCTATGATGGAGCACCTTTTGGCGCTCCAGGATTCTTAAGGCTAAACTATGCGTGTCCAAACTCAATACTCCAGGAGGCGCTAAAACGAATCAAATCTGGATTAGCAGAACTTACCTAATCACACGATTTCGCTATCATTCAGTAACTAAACTCGCTGCATTAATCGGAAATATCTGGCCCGAGATACCTAGTAGGGTTACTTTGGGCCCCGAAAAGCACTGTAAGTCAATTGTGTACAAACTAAACACAAAGTAATTTTCATATAACGGTGAAAATGGCTGCTCGAGCATGCACGGCACGCCGTCTAGCGCTTCGATAATTGACTTCAAAATGCCGCCATCCTGTGACAATAACCTTTTCGCTACTTCACTCTTCGCTATTTTCTCCCCGACGTACTGCTCGAACTCGTTCTCCGTCGGATTATTAGCCGACAACACAACCGCTAGGATAGCCAGCAATATTAATTTCATATCAACTCACAGGTACACAAAATAGTTTTAAGATTAACCGATTATTTGGATTTTTGTCGCTCTCGTTTTTGTCGTCGCCACTCCCAAGGCGGGATCGACGAGTCATCGGCCCAAACTCCAACCCGATCTTGCTTTGCCAATACTTCGGCCTTCTCGTATGCACGACGGTCGTCAGGTAATTGTTCTTGCTGATAAGCCCTATACCACCAAGCCCAGCCTTCTCGCACCAATAATTTATTGACCTCTATGTCAACAAACCACACCTTACATATCCAGCGCTTGTATCGGTCCTTCTTTGGGCAATCAGCGATAATAAATTGAGAAAAAATCAACCCAACTAAAAAATCACGAGCTTCTAAACCAAACGGCTGATCCAGCTCTGGAGTGTCAATCCCCATTAAACGAATCTTTTGTTTTTGATTATTCGCATCTCGAATGGTAATGGTGTCTCCATCAGCAATGCGTGTCACATTACCCTCTAGCGAAGCTGAGTACGAGTTTGGAATTATCAACAACAAAAGAAAACCTGCAGCCCACAAAAGCATCAGGATAGTTTTAGTGTCTATAGGCGTATAAATCATATTAATTTTTATCATGACCTATCTAGACTTTGGTAGGATGATTTAAGTAAAAGTTAATCGACACAAACTGAAAACAAAGCTGAGCTAACAAAGGATGATTAATGACAGTAACAGCAATGAATCATTTTACGATACTAACGGACAATCTTGACGCAACTATTGAGTTTTATCGTGATTATCTTGGCCTAGAAACGGGTGAACGACCGCCACTTAAGTTTCCCGGAGCGTGGCTGTATGCTGGAAAAGTAGCCGTTCTCCACATCATAGCTGGTAAGACTCTGCCAGAGCCAAGAGAAGGGGTCATTGACCACATCGCGTTCAGTGCGACAGGACTTCGCGCTACCGTCAAGAAGCTAATTCAAGGCAACATTGATTACTCACTTCGTCAGGTTAGACCAGTGGACCCGTGGCAACTATTTTTCTTTGACCCATCTGGCGCCAAAGTCGAGCTCGACTATCCTCCAAACGAACCCACCCCAGAACCGTAATTTGAATTAATCAGAGGACCCAACGGGCCTTGCTGCGGACGGACGACCTGGTTCCGTCTTCTTATCAGAACTGTCAGCCTCTTGAGACTTAGGGATCGGAGCAGCTATTTCGATGCCTAGCTCCCTTTCATAGTATTTAATCCAATTTTCCACATTACCCTCTTGAATCTCAATAGCCGCATCCCCTGCCACAGCCGTGTAAGACCACCCCGTTAAAAGTAAGTACGTAACTAAATAAATAGTGTTTCGAAGCTTAAACATGAGGAGATGCCCATCTAATTTCATGCGACGTCAAAAACAGTTAAAGACGAACTCGGACTGATCAATCAGATTAAGAGGTAGTGGCGCGCCCGGAGAGATTCGAACTCCCGACCCCTTGGTTCGAAGCCAAGTACTCTATCCAACTGAGCTACGGGCGCAACAAAACAGACTGGACGTCATTCTACCAGCAAACCCCAAACCTTAAAGTTTTAAGATCTGCAGAAACAGAGTGTATCTCTGAGACTAGGAGAAATTTACCTATAGGGACTTATACCAAAAAGGCGTGTGTTAAACTACGCCGCTGTTTATAGGACATCTGGGGAGATTAAATTTTGTTGGACAATAGTTTAGTAGAATCTGCGGAAGAAGTATCTCGAATAGCTTTCGGATTTATGGCATCAAAGGCGCTCTTTGCAGGGTTACATATTGACGTTTTCACTCACCTGTCCGATGGACCTAAGAGCTCCGAAGAAATTTCTAAAAAGTCAAAAGTTCCAATCAATAGGGTTACCACATTGATGACAGCCCTGACGAGCATAGGACTCGTTGACCGTCAAGAACAGGGAGAAATTTACTCGAACTCACCCGGCGCAGAAGCATTTCTGTCCAGAAATGCAAAATACGAATTCGGTGATTATCTTCGCTACCAGATAGATCAACAAATGTATCCGTTTTTAGGTCAGTTAAACGAAGTTCTCGACGGAACATTAGCCGCAGACGCAGTCGACTCTTATCAACACTGGATGAATGACGCAGAGCAAGCATCTATTTATTGCGAAGCTCAACATGCCGGATCCTTGGGGCCAGGAAAAACACTATGCCGCTTAGTAGACCTTAGTGAAGCAGAAACACTACTTGATGTTGGCGGAGGAACTGGCGCTCTTAGCATTCGGCTTCTCGAAGAGTTTCCAAATCTAACGTCAACTATTATTGACTTCCCAAACGTCGCAGAAATTGGTTGGAAATTTATATCTGAGGCGAAGATGGTCGACAGAATCCGTTATATCCCGTCCAATGCACTCTCAACCGAGTGGCCGACCAATCAAGGCGCTATTCTGATGTCGTATTTATTCAGCGGGATTCCAGGGACCGAAGTGCCCAGACTCGTAGAGTATGCTTTTGACTGTCTAAAACCAGGTGGAAATTTTATGGTCCACGATTTCATGGTCGAAAATAATCGTCTTGGACCACCAATGGCAGCTTTGTGGCAACTACAACACATGGCGTTTACCCCCGAGGCACGCTCAGTGACCCCCGGGTGGTTACGAACTCGTCTTCATGAGGTCGGTTTTGTAGACATTCAGGAAGATGAAATGATACCTGGCTTGACACGCCTGATTCACGCTAAAAAGCCAGCATAGAGCGATTAGGTTTAGAAGGCCTATATGCTTTGCAAGCTATAGCCGCTAACTCTAAAAAGTTATAGATCCTAAGATAAGGCTGAGATTGTTTGGCGCGCCCGGCACGATTCGAACGTGCGACCCCATGCTTCGTAGGCATGTACTCTATCCAGCTGAGCTACGGGCGCCCTAACAACGACGAGATTATAACAAAATCAAATTTAAACGTTATTTTGGTAAATCATAACTGTTAAACGCACTTAAGTTAAAATGCTCCAACAAAAAATAAAGTATCGAATTAAATGGCACTTATAGTTCAAAAATATGGCGGAACTTCTGTAGGCTCCTCTGAGCGAATCATGAATGTTGCCCAACGAGTAGCTAAGTGGAAACGTGCGGGCCATGATGTTGTAGTTGTTGTATCGGCAATGTCTGGGGAAACAAATCGATTGATTGAACTTGCCCAGTCAATTCAATCACAACCTGACCCCAAGGAGCTTGACGTTATTTGTTCAACAGGTGAACAAGTGACGATCGGCTTGTTGTCGATGGCATTAATTAATTTAGGGGTCCCAGCCCGGTCCTATACAGGCGGTCAGATTCGACTACTTACCGACAATTCATACTCGAAAGCGAGAATTCTCGAAATTGACAAAGACCGAATCCAATCCGACCTTCAGGCCGGCAAGGTAGTCGTGGTCGCTGGCTTTCAAGGAGTTGACGCTGACAATAACATCACCACTCTAGGCCGCGGCGGATCAGACACATCCGGAGTGGCGATAGCAGCCGCTCTCAGCGCCCAAGAGTGTCAAATTTATACAGACGTGGATGGTGTTTACACAACGGATCCACGAGTTGTTGCAACCGCGCGGCGCTTAACGACGGTCACATTTGAAGAAATGTTGGAAATGGCTAGTTTAGGATCCAAGGTATTGCAAATACGTGCGGTAGAGTTTGCCGGAAAATATAAGGTACGGCTTCGAGTCCTATCCAGCCTTACCGATCCAAATATTTCTATTGAAGAAGAATCCCAATCTGGCACATTAATTACATTTGAGGATGATGGAACTATGGAAGCTGCTCTAGTCTCTGGAATTGCATTCAATCGCGATGAAGCAAAGGTTACTATGCTTGGAGTCCCCGACACTCCCGGTATTGCTTTTAAAATTCTCGACCCAATTGCCAACGCGAACATCGAAGTTGATGTGATAGTACAAAACATCAGTACAGACGGTAAAACAGATTTTTCGTTCACTGTACCAAAAGGGGATATGGATAGAACCATAGAACTCTTAAAACCGGTGCAAGAGGAAATGGGAGCGAGGGAACTGGTAGGGGATGGGAAGATTTGTAAACTCGGCTTAGTCGGCGTTGGCATGCGTTCGCATGGTGGTGTCGCTCGAAAAATGTTTGAAACGCTCTCAAACGAAGGTGTAAACATACAAATGATTTCCACCTCCGAGATAAAAATCACAGTTGTC
>CAJQMS010000054.1 GCA_905479505.1 uncultured Burkholderiales Genera incertae sedis bacterium
CCTTGGCCTGGATGGATTGCCCGCTGGGCGTGAAGTATCTGGCTGTGGTCAGCTTGATTGCCGTACCGTTTCCGAGCGGGAGGATGGTTTGGACAGAGCCCTTTCCAAAAGTTTGTGTTCCCATAATAACGGCTCGTCTGTGATCCTGAAGTGCTCCAGCAACAATTTCAGAGGCTGAAGCGGACCCACCATTGACAAGAACGACCATTGGAACTGTTTTCGCTGCCTCAGGAACACCCGTTAAATAATCCCCTTTTGGACCTCTCGCATAGAATTCAGGGCGAGCGTACATCCTCATCCTAGCGTTATTCGTCCTTCCTTCTGTGTAGACGACGAGTTTGTCCTTGGCAAGGAATGCGGCTGACACCCCGATAGAGGCAGTCAAAAGTCCACCCGGGTCATCTCTTAAATCTAAAATCATCCCTTTCATCGGACCGTCGTTCTCGGAAAATAGCTTCTCAATCGCCTGTCCAAGCTTCTCTCCCGTGTGTTCTTGGAACTGAGTGACTCTAAAGTAGGCGTAATCGTTTTCCAGCATTCGATATTTGACGCTTTGAATTTGGATGATGTCACGAGTAACAGTGATGATTATCGGCGCTGGTTCGCCCTTCCGAACAACCGTGAGGATAATGTCTGATCCGGGTTTACCACGCATGAGCTTCACTGCGTCATTTAGCGTCATGCCCTTAACGTTTGTCTCATCAAGCTTGACAATCAAGTCGCCTGACTTGAGCCCTGCGTTCCAGGCCGGTGTATCCTCTATTGGCGCTACAACTTTTACAAATCCGTCTTCCATGCTCACTTCAATCCCTAGGCCTCCAAATTCGCCTTGGGTGCCGACCTGCATCTCTTTAAAAGCTTCTTCGTTTAAATAGGCTGAGTGTGGGTCCAAGCCTGAAAGCATGCCATTGATGGCTTGTTCTATTAGTTTTTTATCATCAACTGTCTCGACGTAATCGTTTTTCACTCGGCCATAGACTTCGGTAAATGACCTCAGTTCGTCAATCGGTAACGGCGCTGCGCTCCTATCCGCTATCGCTGAGAGTTGGAGGCTAATAAGTATCCCGCCTACGAGACCTACTGATATTAAACCTACCCTGCTTAACTTACTTTTCATGTCAACCCCTCGTTATACGTGCCGTCTCTTTTTTGAGCGACCGCGTCCATTACTTCTTCTGTTATACCTTATTCGGTAATGTTAACCCATTCCAACGGATCTAGAGGTTTACTATTTTTGCGAACCTCGAAATACACGCCAGAACTAGAGTGACCGCCGCTGTTGCCAACAGTTCCCAGCTGGTCCCCCGCTTCCAGTTGATCCCCTTCGCTGACCCAGATAACTTCATTGTTTCCATACAGGGTGTGATACCCCTCACCATGGTCAATGATGACGAGATTACCGAAACCTCGAAGCCAATCGGAATAAACGACAGAACCCCCCGCGATTAGTTTAACGCTGTTGCCCTGCTTGGAAGCAATGAATACACCTTCCCAATAGACATCACTGTCTCCCCTTTTTTGGCCGAATCTTGCTGTTACCGTCCCCATGGCTGGCAGTCTGAGTTTACCTTTCAAGCTAGTAAATAATTTTCCCTCATACCTGCTGTTGGGCAAATTCTTGTTTTTAATTGTTTCTTCTTTTCTTTTTTTGAGCAAAACAAATAGGTTTGATAACCGTTTTTCATTCGATCTTATTTTGGTTTCACTATTTTTGATGCGGGACTTCGTGGCATTGATTTCGGACGAGCTTATCTCTCTTTTCTTTTCTGCGACATTTCTGTCCTTGTTGGTTTTTCTCTTAACCTTACGCAACTCTCTTCTAACATTCTGTTTTTTAGTCTGAAGTTGCTTAATTTCCTCGACCTGTACTGAATACTTTTTTATTTTCTCCGATCTTTGAGCTGCTATTTTGGCAAGATAGTAGCTAGTAATCTCGCCATTTTGATCGAGCCCAATGCGCGGGGAGTGTCCCGCAATGTAAGCTTGCTTAACGACTTGCAATAGACGGGTTTTTTCTTTCGCAAGAGATGATTTCAGTTTTCTCTCTTTTTTTTCAAGCAGCCTCAACTCTTTGAGTAATTCTTTTTCTTTCTTCGATACTTTGTCGAGATTTTTTTTTAAAGAGTTAATTTCTTTTTTTGATTTTCTGAGCGCTTGCTTAGCCTTATCTTGTTTAGCTTTTTCCTCTTTGATTTTTTTCTTCTCTTTCGAAATTTTTGCATCTATCGCTTCTACCTCTTTCTCGATATCATTCGCCGTGGACGAAGATATACCGATGGCCGAGAGGAGCATCAGCGTTGTTACAAATTTAAATATTTTGTAAATGTTAATGGGTCCTGACTAAGTTTTAGATTGTGCGGCAACAGCAGCGGCGGCCGACGAGGCTTTTGCTTCGTCCCCGAGATAATATTTTCTCAATGGCTCTAAGTTGTCTGAAAGTTCGTAAACTAGCGGTATTCCAGTGGGAACATTTAGATCGACGACCTCCTTTTCGCTAAGTTGATCAAGGTGCTTGATCAACGCCCTTAACGTATTCCCATGCGCTACGATGAGTAGATTTTCCCCAGCAATAATTCGCGGCGCAATGGTTTCTTCCCAAAAAGGAAGAAACCTCTCGACTGTATCCTTGAGGCATTCAGTGAGTGGTAAATTTTCAGGTGAAATCGATTTGTATTTAATCTCAAACTCTGGATTCATCGCCGATTTTCTGTCGAGCCGTGGGGGAGGTGTGTCATAGCTCCGACGCCAAACGAGTACCTGTTCATCACCATATTTTTTTGCTGTTTCTGCTTTGTTCAGCCCCTGAAGCGCTCCATAGTGCCGTTCGTTTAAACGCCAAGTAAGTGATTGGGGAACCCAAAGTTGATCCAATTCCTCTAGGGTGAGCCACATAGTTCGAACTGCGCGTTTCAACATGGATCCAAATGCCCTATCGAATTGAAATCCTGCACTCTTAAGCAGCACTCCCGCTTCTCTAGCTTCACCGACACCTTTCTCACTGAGATCAACATCCACCCAGCCCGTAAATTTATTTTGTTGGTTCCACACGCTTTCGCCGTGTCGCAGGAGTACTAGTTTTTTCATTATCATCGCCTGAAATTTTTATTCTTAATATTATATTTTAATCGCTATAA
>CAJQMS010000055.1 GCA_905479505.1 uncultured Burkholderiales Genera incertae sedis bacterium
TCAGATAAATTGGTCTGGGATGTCGGCCATCAGACCTATGCACACAAAATTTTGACTGGACGACGAGAGCAAATGGGTTCGTTGAGGCAATTTGGTGGGTTGGCAGGCTTTCCAAGTCGGGAGGAGAGTGAATACGACAGCTTCGGCACTGCGCATTCCAGCACTTCGATTAGTGCCGCGCTAGGGATGGCTGTCAGCGCACAGCTGCGTGGTGATGATCGTCGGGTTGTGGCGGTTATTGGGGATGGCGCTATGTCTGCTGGAATGGCGTTCGAGGCATTAAATAATGCGGGTGCGATGGATTCAAATATTCTAGTTATCCTAAATGATAATGATATGTCTATTTCTGAGAATGTCGGGGCTTTAAACAATTATCTTGCGCGGCTCTTGTCAGGACGATTTTACTCTGCAGCAAGGAAAGCCGGAGAAAAAGTATTTAAGAAAATACCACCTGTCATTGAGTTAGCGCGCCGTGCTGAGGAGCATGTTAAAGGGATGGTGATGCCGGGGACTTTATTTGAGGAATTTGGATTTAATTATATTGGGCCGATTGATGGACACGATATACATGCGCTTTGTGCCACGTTGGGTAATCTGAAAAAACTTGAGGGACCACAGTTTCTTCATGTTGTCACACGAAAGGGTAAGGGGTACCAATTAGCAGAGGAGGATGCCATTTTGTATCATGGGGTTGGAAAATTTGACCCTCCGTCGGGCATCAAAAAATCTGTTAGCCAGCACACAACATACACCCAAGTTTTTGGGGAATGGTTGTGCGCTAAGGCCGGAGATGATGACAGATTAATTGGTATTACTCCTGCTATGAGGGAAGGCTCTGGCTTAGTCGAATTTTCACAAAAATACCCAGATCGTTATTTTGATGTTGGCATTGCCGAGCAACACGCGGTGACCTTCGCAGGTGGACTGGCTACCGAGGGGTTCAAGCCTGTGGTGGCTATTTATTCGACATTTCTCCAAAGAGCGTATGACCAACTCGTACACGATATCTGTATACAAAATCTTGATGTGACTTTTGCCTTAGATCGAAGTGGATTAGTCGGAGCTGATGGACCGACTCACCATGGAGCATTTGATTTAGCTTATTTACGTTGTATTCCTAACATGATCATCATGACGCCTAGCAATAAATCCCAATGTGCTGAAATGTTAACTATGGCTTATGAGTACGTTGGTCCGGCAGCTGTGCGCTATCCTCGAGGTGCGGCGGTAAACATTGCTGAATGCGAAAAATCACCTGTGAAATTCGGAAAGTCTCATTTGGTAAGGCATAGTGAGTCTCGTTTAGCGATACTTGTTTTTGGGACGCTTTTAGACGTTGTTTTAGAAGTGGCCGAGAAAATTAACGCCACAGTGGTAGATATGAGGTTTGTGAAACCTTTGGACATGGATATGGTCAATAGTTTACGTAAAGCGCATTCGATCTTCGTTACTGTTGAAGATGGAGTCGTTTCAGGCGGGGCAGGATCGGCAGTTTGCGAAGCGCTCTCAGGCGGAAGTGTAGGAATGTTGAATCTGGGGTTGCCAGATAGGTTCGTGTCTCACGGAGATACAGAGAATTTACTTTCTGACTGTGGGTTAGACGCGAAAGGGATTTTAGAGCAAATTAACGATTACACAAAGGCGCTTCAACCAGAACGCTAAATTTAAGCAAGGTTGAGGTATAATGAAGTTAACCTATTAAAAGCAAGGCTTTAGCAATGAATTCACCAACAGATTTAGTTATACCGGATGTACAAAGCTCGGCTGACATTCGACACTTGGCAATTGACAAGGTTGGAATCAAGGCTATTCAGCACCCAGTTAAGGTGGCTGATAAGTCGGAAGGGGTTCAACACACCATTGCGACCTTCAACATGTATGTCGAGCTACCGCATAACTTCAAGGGAACGCATATGTCGCGGTTCGTTGAAATTTTAAATGAACAGGATCGAGAGATATCTGTAGAGTCGTTTGAGACCATATTGCGGACCATGTTAGATCGGCTGGAGTCGGATTCCGGATATATCGAAATGACATTCCCTTATTTTCTTGAAAAGGCAGCGCCAGTCTCCAAGGTTAAAAGCCTGTCTGACTATGAAGTGACGTTTAAGGGACAAGTCAAGAAGGGAAAATACAATCTTGAGATGAAGGTCGTTGTGCCTGTAACAAGTCTCTGTCCTTGTTCGAAAAAGATCTCAGATTACGGGGCGCACAATCAGCGGTCACACGTTACTATTTCTGCAGTCACAAATTCGCATGTGTGGATTGAGGAATTAATTGAAGTCGCGGAAGAGCAGGCGTCTTGTGAAGTTTATGGATTGCTGAAACGACCGGATGAAAAATACGTGACCGAAAAAGCATACGATAACCCTAAATTTGTAGAAGATATGGTGCGAGATGTCGCTACTGCGCTTAACGGCATTGAGCGTATCGAAAGTTACGTGGTGGAATCCGAAAATTTTGAATCAATTCATAACCATTCTGCGTACGCGATGATAGTTAAGGATTAACAATACATTTAATCTCTGAAATTTTTATACTGCAGAGGTATATCTTTTATTTCTTCTTTAAGTAGAGCGATGACGTCTTGTAGGGCGTCTCGCTTATTTCCTGAAAAACGTACGGTTTCGCCCTGAATAGAACCCTGTGCTTTAAGCTTATGGTCTTTAGTTATCCTGATAATCCGTTTTCCGAGCTCCTTGTTTATTCCAGATAACACAGAAATAGTTTGTTTAACTTTGTCGCCACTGATTTTCTCTACTTTTTCTTTAGTTAAAATTCTCGTGTCGATTTGTCTCTTTGCCATCTTGCCAATCATCACGTCGTACACTTGACTCATTTTGAAGTCATCATCGGCATAAACAGTAATCTCTTGGCCATCTGACAGTTCTATTCTGGCGTCGGACCCTTTGAAGTCGAAACGATTACTAATCTCTTTGTTAGCCTGGTCTACAGCATTTTTTAATTCAACCTTATCAACCTCGGTCACTACATCAAATGACGGCATACCTTTTCCTCGTAAATTATTTTTGCTTTATTGTAAATGAGTCGACAGGAAGGCCAGTGCCATCGTCAAACTCAGCCGCGGCCTGAATGCTATTTCTAGCTAACGCTTCCGCATTTAAATCTGGTAAATCATAGTTCGACCAGAGGGCGCCAAGCGCATAATCACTACCACTCCCATAGGCATAAAATTGGGAGAACTCCTGCACGGTGCGATGTCCGGAAACGCCAAAAATTCCATATTGATTTGCAATCAGTACATCCATTCTAGAAGATTCAATTGC
>CAJQMS010000056.1 GCA_905479505.1 uncultured Burkholderiales Genera incertae sedis bacterium
ATTTCAAATTCGGAACATTAGCGGTGAGCCGTTAGACATGACGTTGGGAATAGCAGCGCCGAATATTATTTACCCTTACCTGAGGGAGACTATATCTGAGTCAGTTTCTAAGGCTGGATTTCCTCCGGTCTTGTTACAGCCGATGAATTTTGAGGCTGTTTATCGAGCTCGTAAGAAGGAGCAAGCTGCGTCCGAGGGCGGTGATTCAACTAAGCATTAATCTTCCCGCCGATATCGCGACGATGCGCGGTGGTATCGCGTGCTTCAAGATTCGGAAGGTGCGGTGAAGTTCGCCGTTATCGGAGGCGGAGCCTGGGGAACAGCTCTAGCTGTAGCAATGGCTCGGTCAAGTCCCGTGAGTTTATACAGTGCTAATTCAGATTTAGTCAGCAGTATTGAAATTCACCGAGAGAATCGTCGCTATCTACCCGGAGTAGTCCTCAAGGAGCAAATTCAAGTCACCACCTCCCTTTGTTCGGCTCTTGATGGTGCCGACGGTGTCGTGATGGCCGTCCCCACTAAGGGACTTCGTCGTGCGATAGAGGAGTGCGAGACTATTGTGAAGGCCTCGAGTGCTTATTTAATTACCTGTAAGGGCTTTGAGAGCCGCAGCGGCTCACTGCCTTTTCAAATACTTGAGTCGATTGTGCCTAAGGCTTCATATGCGGTACTTTCGGGTCCGAGTTTTGCGAAAGATGTTGGGGAGAAGAAGCCCACATTAGTTAGCTTGGCTGCAGGGGATCGGTCGGTCTCAGATACCTTTGCCGACGCGCTTTTCAAGGGGGGAGTTCGCACATACTTTAACCATGACGTCACCGGAGTTTCAGTTGGAGGGGCGACTAAGAACGTTATTGCAATCGCGGCGGGAATGGGAAGCGCACTAGGCGTTGGAGCCAGTGCAGTCGCGGCACTAGTCACTAGAGGGCTAAGTGAAATAAGTAGGCTAGGCGTTGCGTTGGGGGCTGAACGTGAAACATTTATGGGGCTGTCGGGGATGGGTGATTTATCTTTAACTTGTTTTAGCGATCTGTCTCGAAATCGGAGGTTGGGGCACTCTCTCGGTTCGGGGCGCTCCCTACTCGAGGCAGAGGAAGCCTTAGGTCAGGTGGCAGAGGGAGTTAATGCGGCCAACGAAGTTAAGATCCTAGCCGACCGGCTCGGTGTGGAGATGCCTATCAGTGTAGCGGTATCAAAAGTGTTGACCGCTGAAATCTCACCGGACGAGGCAGCAAGGCAACTGTATGCTCGAACCCTGAGATCGGAATTTAATTAACCATCTTTGGCTTCACGTGAGTCCGCCAAACCCGGCCTGTCTCCAGGCCTCGAAAATAGCGATCGATACCGTGTTCGATAAATTTAAGCTTCTGCTCTCTGGGAGCATTGGGATTCTTAGTTTTTGAGTCTTCGGGAATTCGTCAAGAACATCGTCAGGGAGGCCCCTTGACTCTGGTCCAAATAAAAGGCAATCCTCAGGTTGGAAATCGAATTGGTCGTATTGGCTTTTTCCCTTGGTGGTGAACGCTACGACTCTGCGCTCTTGATGATCGCGTCGCCAATAGGTCCAGCTCTTATATTTTTGTATATTGGCGAACTCATGGTAATCAAGTCCCGCACGAATAAGCGCTTTGTTGTCCCAGTGAAAACCTAGTGGTTCGATTAAATCGAGGTGACAGCCCGTATTCGCGCAAAGGCGAATGATGTTGCCCGTATTGGGTGGAATCTCGGGTTGATATAAAATTACGCGGAACATTATAAATATGTGGCCTTTTTAGTAAAAATTTCCCTAACGAGCTATTTACCGAATGATTTTGGTACGTTAACGTTTCTGTTTAAGTTTAATATGCCATATTTTAGGAACGCAACAATCGAACACTTTTTGCGAACCAATTTTTAAGATTACATAGGAGCAGAGGTACACGTGGAAACTACAGAAATTCTTAACAACGAAAGCTCAACGTTTACACCCCGGGAAAAGTGGAGTGTGGAATTGGTAAAACAGCTACTAGAGAAGCCGTTTATGGACCTTATCTTTCTCGCTCAGAGTGTTCATCGAGAAAACTTTAATCCTAACAAATTGCAATTATCAACACTGATATCGATTAAAACTGGTGGCTGTCCTGAGGATTGCAGCTATTGCCCTCAATCGGTTCGTTTTAATACGGGCGTGAAAGATGACGATTTGATGCAAGTGAGTGATGTTTTAAAAGCGGCCAGTATTGCAAAAGCAAACGGCGCGAGTCGTTTTTGTATGGGTGCGGCGTGGAGAGGGCCTAAGGATCGAGATGTATCCAAAGTCGCCGAAATGGTGTCTGCGGTTAAGTCACTTGGTCTCGAAACTTGCGCTACCTTAGGATTACTAAAAGATGGACAGGCAGAAGTGTTGAAAGACGCTGGTTTGGACTATTACAATCACAACATTGATACCTCATCCGAGCATTACGAGGAGATCATTTCGACCCGAACTCAAGATGATCGCCATGACACACTTAAGCGCGTGAAGGACGCTGGAGTGTCGGTTTGTTGCGGAGGAATCATCGGAATGGGTGAATCGATTGATGATAGGGCGGATATGATCGCTCAGCTCGCTAACATGGATCCCTATCCGCAGAGTGTCCCGATAAATAATTTAGTGAAAGTTTCGGGCACACCGATGGAAAATATAGCTGATATTGATCCATTTGATTTTGTCAGAACAATAGCGGTCGCTAGGATTTCAATGCCAAAGGCGATGGTTCGATTATCAGCAGGGCGGAGTGAGATGTCAGATGAAATTCAAGCGCTTTGCTTTTTAGCGGGTGCAAATTCAGTGTTTTACGGCGAGAAACTGCTGACAACGCCAAATGCAACCTCTTATGGTGATGATGAGTTGTTCGATCGTCTCGGGTTGATTCCAAGCGATGATGTTACTCGCTGAATGAAGGGTCGAGCTAGGTCAAAAATTAATCGTATTTTTGACCAGCCGGATTATCAGGCATTCCTATATGATGAGGTGGCAAAGCGATTAGACGATAGGTTGGAAGGCGTTCTAGTGAATCCTAGGGTTGTAATGGCCTCAGGCTTCGGCAATCATTGTCTTAGAGAACGATTCAATTCTATTGAAAACATCTTGACGTTCGATTTTGCTCATTCGCGCCTGCTTCGGTGCCGTAAAAAAAGTGGTTTTAGGCTGCCTTGGCAACCACAACAGACAAATATTTGCGGCGACCTCAGTGCCTTACCTTTGGCATCGCAATCCGTTGATTTGGTCTACTCGAACTTGGATTTGCCATTTTTTTTTGAGTGCGGAGAGTTGGTCAAAGCTTTAGAGGAAGTTTTTCGTATTTTGAGGCCAGGAGGTTTGTTTATTTTCTCTTCCTTTGGGCCGGACACTTTAAAAGAAATTAATTCATTAGAGTCGAGCTCGCATTTTCGGATATGCGATCATTTGGATATGCATGATCTTGGGGACCAATTGATGGGCGCCTTATTTTCAGACCCGGTTATGGAGATGGAAAATTTAGAGCTGACATATCGAAACCCATTGGCTCTCTTGAGGGATGTTAAAGCGCATGGCTCTGTGGTGTCTGCTAGGCTAGAGAAACTGGGGTTAACGGGTAAGGACGTACTGTCCTCGCTCACCCAACAGTTTGGACGCGCAGATAGTTGCAGCGTGTCGCTGACCGCTGAACTTGTATTCGGACACGCTTGGCGAGCTCCCTTAAAAAAGTCGCCAAAGGGGCGCAAGGTCGTTGAGATTAAGGTGCAGAGTGGCTAGAGATACAAGCGCTTAATGTAATTTAGTTCCGCTTAGGGTAGTCAGTCTTGCGGGACCAAAAATCACTGTGGTAAAGTCTTTTCAATTAAATTTTAAGTCTCTTAAAACGTTTTAAGTAAAGTTTGGATTCAAGTGGTTTTAACGTGAAGCATTCAGTCGGCAATATCAACACACAAGAGCCACGGATTTTGTTGCAACGGCATCAAAATACGGGTTCCTCCGTTGCTTTCGTTTTTATTTGTCTTGGTGTCGTCACCTTGTCGATCGCAATCGGTTTTGCATTGCATGGGCTATGGCTGGTGCTGCCTTATGCAGTGTTGGAGTGTTCGGCTTTATATGTGGCTTATTTTTGGTTAAAAAAGCAAAGCGAAGATTACGAGATGATCTTTTTGCGAGGCGACGATA
>CAJQMS010000057.1 GCA_905479505.1 uncultured Burkholderiales Genera incertae sedis bacterium
GGCTGACATATCTACGCCCCCAAGAATTAAAGAGGTGATCCGCGAACAAGACCTCGCAATGTCGATTGCATGTTCTAATGCCGAATTGGTTTCGATGATTACGCAAAAACTTAAATGTCTTGTATTCTCTGTTGAAAGCAGCTCGTCAAGAATACAAATCTCGTTCGCAGATTTAATCTTAGGGAACATTACCGCATCTGGTGGACACTCTAGATCAAACAGAGCATCGAGATCACTTAATCCGTGTCTCGTCGTGATGGGATTAATTCGGATCATTAGCTCAGACGCTGTCTCGTGTTTATTGGAAAATAAATCCATCGTTAAATTTCTTGACTCGTCTTTTCTATTCAATGCCACCGCATCCTCTAAGTCGATACAAACAATATCCGCAGGCACATTAAGGGCTTTCAAAAACATATCTGGGCGGAGCCCGGGAACAAACAATAGACTCCTCCGCGCTTTTGCTGCATTTTCCATATTCATATTTATATCCTCATTAAAAAAATAACCGGTAAACTATTCCGCCGTAATAGGTGGAGCTCGACTAGATTTTTCTGCTCTGTTACGCGGTTTGATGTCCACTCGACGTATCAGAAAAACAATGGGTATCGCCATAAACGAGGCAATCGCAAGTAAGAAAAAACTTGCAATATAACCTTGTAATTCAGATTGACGAGTAATTTCGTCTTCGAGAATTGCAAGTGACCTTTCCGTCTGAATGGAATAATCCTCACTGACAGATGGAGTGTTAGTTAAAGCATCATTAAATACAGTCACGTGTTCGACTAGCTCTGATCTCCCGGTAGCGCCGGTGTGAATGAATACCGCCAGAATCAGAGAAATACCGATGCTGCTGAACATTGTACGAACTAAATTGAACACAGCTGCTCCCTCATTTCTTTTAGAAGCAACGACTCGTGAAAATGCTACAAGTTGAGAGGGGACCATCAAAATACCTGACCCGACACCACTGACAAAACCAGTCCACAAAATTGGCCAAGCCCCTACATCACTAGTCCAAAAAGATATGGTGAGGGAGGAAATACCTAGGCAACACAAACCAAAAGCTATTTGAATTCGCACGTTTATAATGCCTGCGATTCTGTTACTAATGAACATAGCTAGCAAAACCCCTATTCCCCTCGAGGACTGAAGGAACCCCACGTCGATGATTTCGTACCCAATGAGTCCCTCTAGAAAAGCTGGCAACAGCACCATAGGAGGAACGGTTAATAACCCATAAAATGCAACTAGAATAAGTGCAAGGAAAAAATTTCTCTCAAGAAAAATCTTTGGGTCTAAGAAAGGTTTCTTTTTTGTCATCACATGCACGTTAAACATGTATAACGCGATCAGAGCCAGGCATCCCTCAAAAATAATCTCACCCGACTCAAACCAATCCAGTCGCTGTCCTCGGTCCAACATCATTTGTAACGATGCAATACCAATTGCCAAGGTGAGAAACCCAAACCAATCCAACCGTTCTTTTACTTTTTCGGGTACATCCTTGGGCAAAAATAATAAACATCCGATTAGCGCCACAATGCCAAATGGGATATTAATAAAAAATATGTACCGCCATGACAGATACTCAGTGAGTACTCCGCCAAGAATCGGACCGATGAAGGATCCTGCCCAACCAATACCCCAGATGGCCATCGCTTTAGGATGCTCTTCCTCCGGAAACGCGTCTAACATAATCGCGAGAGATAAGGGAACCAAGAAAGCACCACACATACCTTGAGCAATCCTCGCAATCACCTCAAAGGTCAATGTACTGACTGAACCACATACAATCGATGACAGAGTGAACCCAGCAACTGCTAGCACATAAACTTTCTTACGGCCAAAACGATTACTTAACCAACCGCCCATTGGAATCATAATAGCTGAAGCTACAATATAAGATGTAATCACCCAGCTTATTTGGTCTTGGGTCGATGAAAACGCCCCTTGCATGTGTGGTAACGCAACTACTGCGATCGTCCAGTCAATCGAGTATAAGAGTGACGCAAGAACGACCGAAGCGCTGATCAAATACGGGTGCTCCGCACCTTTATTAGAAGGCTTTTCAATTTTTTGCATCAGCGCACAACCAAATCACGAATCACGAAATTACGGCTTCAAGAACCTGGGTAACCAACCATTCGTCACCAGTTTATCTATCGGCCCTGGTAATCCTCTACTCACACCAGTACTGACCCCCACGGTAACGGTCATCCCCGCTCTGAGCGGAGGCAATCCCGCAGATTGGTTGATCCCAATATGAACAGGTAGCCTTTGCACAACTTTCACCCAATTGCCCGTTGCGTTTTGCGGTGGAAGAATAGCGAACTCGGCTCCGGTAGCTGGCGCAATTGCGGTGACCCGCCCTACCCACTGGAAATCGGGATAGGCATCTACCTCAATCTCCACATCCTGCCCAACTTTCATCCATGTAAGTTGGGTTTCCTTGAAATTAGCCTCTATCCATAACCGATCACTAGCAATTATGCTAAAGATCGATGTGCCGCGATTGACATACTCTCCCGCTTGTAATTTCATATTACTTACGATGCCGCTGGTAGGCGCGTATACAAATGAGTCTTTAATCCCCAGATCTGCCCTGTCGAAACTAGCCGTCGCCTCAAGGTACTTTGGATGATTCTGAGGATCCAGTCTTGGATTGCCGAGCAAATTAGCCAGCACTTGTTGTGATTTTTTGTCAAGTGTCATCAATCTCGCTTTAGCCAACTCAAGTCGATGAAAAGCTTCGTCGTATTGATCAGCTCTTCCCATCCCATGCTCCTGGAGAGTTACCTGCCGCTCGAGCTGCTTCTTGTAAAAAATAATCATCGACCTAACTTCATCTTTTTCAATCTGAGAGGCTTGATACTCAGCCTTCAGTGCGGAAACATCCGCCCGGACCATATCCATCTGAGCCTGAGCGCGCTGCTTTTCTACGACATAACCCGCGTGCTCCATACCAAAGAGGAGAGCCCCTTTTTTGACGTACTGATTATCCTCCACCTCAACATTGGTCACTCGCGACGAAAGCTCAGGACTAACGATTACAATATCGGCTTTCACATATGCGTTCTCTGTCTCGACAACTGCTCCCCCATGCGAGTAGAGATAAATGCCAGTAGTCGCCGCAAATATCGGAAGCAACACAATAAAAAATAATCGTACGATCCAAAGAAGGCTTAAATAAATATTTTTTTCCGACATATTCATTTTCATCAAATCACCGAATCCTTACTTTTTCTATGCTCAACCTCATTACATGCCAACCGCCCATCCAACGACGCTAGGTTGACTTTTAATTTCAATAACGTGTCGACCAATCGGTCTTGCTCTTCCTTTGAGATCCCTGTTAATGCCTCTTCTCTCAAATCAGCCGCAGCGGCTCGCATCCTTTTCATCGCCGGATTGACCTCCTGGGTGAGTAGTACACGCTTTACCCGGCGATCCTTTGGATCATCCTCTCGAGTAACCCACCCGTTTGATTCCATTCGATCGAGTAATCGTCCGAGGGATGGTTTGTCAATCTCTAGTATTTGAGCTAATTCCGACTGAGTCACACCCTCATTTCGATACAAATTAGTCAAAACCCACCATTGGGATCTGGTGAGACCCAGCGTTTTCATTCGCCTGTCATACCCCTGACGCATTAGCCTTGCAACATCATGCAGAATAAATCCGAAATTTCTTGATAGGTCCTCGCGTAACAACGTAAAGTCTCCCGAACATTTATATTAATGACTGGGCAAATAGTTGTCTAAGCAATTATATGCTTAACAATTATATGCATGACAATTATAGTGGATTAAGAGGATACTTGTTGGCGGCTCTGAGCAAGTTGAGGTAATCCTCAATATTTAGCTTGTTCAATACCAGCTAAAAGTAGGACTCTTAGTCGAATATCTTTTGAGTTTGAGAATTCATAAATGCACGGAAAGATGGATCATACGAATTGGTATACACTCCACTTGAAAATTTCAATCAAGGGGTCTCATGTCAAAAACAATCGATTATTACTTATCTCCAATGTCGCCCTGGGCATATCTTGGACACGCGCCGTTTCAAACAATAACTGATAAGCTAGGCTCAAATATAAATATCAGACCAATTGATCCCGGTAAACTTTTTGCTGCCACAGGTGGGGTACCAGTTGCGCAAAGACCGATCCAACGTCAAAAATATAGAATTTCAGAACTTAAGAGATGGAAGTCAGCCTTAAAATCGCCGATTGAAATAGAACCTCAATTTTTCCCTTATAACCCCGCCCTTATCTCTTTAGTGACGGCAGTCGTCGTGAGTCAATTCGACACTGATAAAGCCATGGAAGTAATTTTGCGTTTCATGGAAGGCTGTTGGGTCGAAAATCGAGACATGGGATCACCCGATGAAATAAAAAAATCCCTAGAAACATGCGACTTGGATGGAAGCTTAATCCTCCAAACCGCTTCGAAAGAAGAAGCGTCAAAAGCTCTTGAAGAAAATACACAGCGAGCGATTGACGCCGACGTATTCGGCGTCCCCAGCTACGTCATTGAGGGAGAAGTTTACTGGGGTCAAGATCGATTAAATTTCCTTGAAGACCATTTATCAAGTTAAACTTTTACTGCTGTAAATCCACTTTTACTTAACGCTAAAATAATATCTTCGATGTGCTGATGATCCCGAGTTTTCAATGAAAACTCAACGTCTACGCGCTGAATTGGTAGTGGGGTGAAGGTGCGTTGGAAATGCACTTCATCAATATTGGCGTTACACTCGCCGAAAATTTGAGAAACAGCCGATAACGAACCAGGCATATCGGTCATTTGAACATTCAAACGCACCAAACGACCAGCTCTCACCATACCCTTATCAATGACAGCTGTTAGCGTTAGCGGGTCTACATTTCCACCACAAAGAATGAGTCCTACTTTCTTCCCCTTTAGCAAACTCGCATTTTTTTTAAGTGCGGCCAAACCCGTCGCGCCAGCTCCCTCAACTAACGTTTTTTCAATTTCTAGCAATAAAATCATTGCCTCCTCAATATCATCCTCCTCGACGAGAAAAATATCGTCAACCGATTTGGCAACAATTTCAGACGTTAGCACTCCAGGATTTTTTACAGCTATGCCATCTGCAATTGTAGTCGCGCCAAAAGAAGGCTCCAGTCCCTTAACATGCGCATACATTGAATTAAAGTGTGCCGACTCAACGCCGTAAACCTTTATTTCGGGGTTGATTGCCTTCGCTGCAACCGCAATACCCGATATCAGACCGCCTCCGCCAATGGGGACCAGTATGGCATCTAAATCAGGAGTGACCTCTAACATCTCCAACGCAATAGTACCTTGGCCTGCAATGACTTTTAAATCGTCATACGGGTGGATGTAAATCAATCCCTCTTCTTTCGCCAGCTTTAATGCATGTTCATTTGCAGCATCGAAATTTTCGCCGTGCAGTATTACCTCGGCACCCATTGAGCGCGTGTGGGTTACCTTAACTTGGGGAGCAATTTTCGGCATAACGATAACGGATCTAATCCCAAGCTTGTTTGCGTGATAAGCCAACCCCTGTGCGTGATTTCCCGCGGACGCGGCAATAACCCCTTTTGAACGCTCCTTCTCGTTCATCGATAAAATACAATTCAACGCACCTCGCTCCTTAAAAGAGCCTGTGAACTGATGATTCTCAAATTTTAAGTAAACACGGCATGACAAAAGCTTTGACAGCGTTATAGATTCGGCATACTGAGTGTTCTGCACCAATGAATCAATATTATTTCGCGCTTGCTGGATATCTGAAAAAATTTGATTCATGGTCGCGTTATATAGTGAAGTTAATTAAGCGAGCATTATAATGGTCAACGTTATCAAATGTTATTACTAATTTTTATTAAACAACTATGTTTTCAGGCGAATATGTATTTCTTGATCTAGAAACAACGGGAGCAACTGCTGGCACGGACAAGATCACCGAAATTGGTCTTATCACTGTAAAGGATGGACAATATCAAGATGAATGGCAGACACTGATCAATCCTCAAAAAAATATCCCGAACAATATCCAATTAATTACCGGCATCACAAACGAAATGGTTAAGGGTGCACCGCAATTCAGTGAGGTATGCAATGATTTAATCAAGCGCCTTGAGGGCAAGACATTGGTCGCACACAATGTTCGGTTTGACTACGCATTTTTAAAAAATGAATTTAAGTCGGTTAACATCAAATATTCACCAAAATTACTGTGCACGGTCAAGCTCTCTCGATTGCTTTATCCGAATGAGAGAAAACATGGATTAGATAGCATCATTAAAAGACTGCAACTGTCCTGTGGCCCTCGCCATCGAGCTATGACGGACACACGAGCCATTTGGGACTTTGCGCAACATATTCAAAAATATTTCGAGCCTTCCCTCATCAAGACATCAATCGATAAACTGCTCAAAGAACCCTCACTTCCAAAAGGAATCGACAAAGAACTAATTGACTCCATACCCTCATGCCCCGGGATTTATATCTTCAGAGACGAAAATAATTGCACGTTATATGTAGGCAAGAGCAAAAATATTAAAACAAGAGTTAAGTCTCACTTCAGCGGAGACCATTCCAACAAGAAAGATCTAAAAATTAATCAAAATTTGACCAGCATCGAATGGTGTGAATCAGCTGGAGAGCTAGGCGCGTTATTACTCGAGTCGCAACTTGTGAAAACTTTGAGCCCAATGTACAACAGGCAACTGCGAGCACAGAAAAATAACTATACGATTCATTGGAATCCAGCTGAGGAAACACCAGATCCAGAAATCAAAGAACTCGCGGAATTTGATGATATCCCTTTTGGGTCGATCTACGGGATTTTTGCGACAAAAAAACAAGCGACAAAGGCTCTCAAGGATTTGGCCAAACTTCATAATTTATGTATGAAAAAATTAAATCTGGAGTCGGGGACTGGATCATGTTTTTCACATCAAATAGGAAAATGTTTGGGTGCGTGTATCAACAAGGAATCCCAGATGAACCACGCAATGCGATTATCCATGGCGATTCACAAACTACTTATTCCAGAGTGGCCTTTTCGAGGAGAAGTTCTATTAATCGAGCAAAATAAAAATAATGGAATATTGGAGAAGCATACAGTTAAAGATTGGACCTATATCAAATACGAAATCGAAGGAAAAAAGTCCGATGACAAATATCACTTGGTGCCGCCATCACATTTTGATCACGACATTTTTTTTATCCTACGTAAATTAATCGCCAAGCCACCAGTGGACATGTCCATTATTCCTAATCAGTGACTGAACATTAAAAATATCGACGCCCATTAGAATAGTTCTAGAAAACCAAGCATCGCTTCATTAAATTGTTGAGGTTGTTCCAAATTCGACAGGTGCGAAGCCCCCGCAATAACCGTTAAACTCGAATTAGGGATCGCTGATTGTATCTCAGCCGACATAGGTACTGGCGTACTGACGTCAGCGTCTCCGACAATGATCTTTGTAGGAACTCGAATTTCATTTAACCGATTAGTGCAATTTATTTTCGAAATTGCATGACAACAACCTGCGTAACCCGCAACAGAAGATTGCTCGATGAGTTTCGCCACAAAATCAATCTCGGGGCGCGGCTGCTCTCGAAACGTTGCCGTAAACCACCTGGCTATCGTTGCTGAAACGAGCCCTTGCGTCCCATCTCTCTTCGCAACATTGATCCTCTCCCCCCATGCAGCCTGGACCTCAGGCGGCATCCGGCTGGCGGTATCACACAACACCAATGAAGAAAGAGAGTCTGGGTAATTGATGCCATAAGTCATCCCGATCATTCCCCCCATTGATAAACCAACCCAATGGGGACGAACGATATCCAAGTTGTCGAGCAGCTCTTTCGCATCGGCGGCCAATAAATCGAGAGTGTAATCTCCATCGGGTGCTTCACTTTGGCCATGACCCCTTGTATCAAAGGCAATAACACGAAAGTTTGACCTCAACGCATCTATTTGAGGCCCCCACATTGTTAAATCGCATAATAAGGAATGACTAAGGACTACCCAAGGGCCAGAGTCGCCGAAAATTTCGTAATTAATTGTTATGCCATTAGCTTGTGTTTTCATTCTAATAAGACCCCTGTTAATTAACTTCCTCGAATCTAGCTTTTCCACGATCCAGCCACATCCATTTTTTTGATGCAAATGAAGATGAACATAAGCTAGACTAAGAATATTATATTAGTCGCTCATCAATACGGAGAAAGATCGTGAGATTAGTCCAGTACAGAGGAAGAGATGGCGCAAGAAGAGTTGGCGCAGTAAGAGATGACGGTAACGTTCAAGCCATCAAGGGGGTTACCTCAACCTATGAAATAGCGTTAGAGTCCATTAAGGAAGAGCGTTCTATTAAAAGCTTCGTAGAGGACCGTAT
>CAJQMS010000058.1 GCA_905479505.1 uncultured Burkholderiales Genera incertae sedis bacterium
CACCCGCAGGCCCGCCGTTTACGCCAGCTTCTCCTTCATTTGACAATCTAATGCGATCCCCTTGGTCCACTCCAGCAGGTATTTTTACCGACAGAGTTTTATTGTCTCTGACTCTGCCTTGCCCATTACAATTCCCACAAGGCGATTGAATGACCTTTCCTTTACCTTGGCAATCCGGACATGTTTGGGCCACCGAAAAAAAACCTTGAGTGACTCGAACTTGCCCTTGACCTTGGCAGGTGCCGCAGGTAACTGGTGAGGAGCCAGGCTTGGCGCCTGATCCATCACATTTGGAGCACTCGTTATAGGACGGAATTCGTATCTTAGTTTCCGTTCCTTTGGCGGCTTCTTCCAGTGAGATCTCTAAATTATATTTTAAGTCGGAACCCCGATAAACGTTCGATCTTCCGCCACCGCCTGCGCGTCCACCTCCAAAAATGTCACCAAAAATATCACCGAATGAGTCAGAAAATCCGCCAAAGCCAGCACCGCCGCCCATTCCTGACGATTGGCCTAAACCCGCGTGACCATACTGGTCGTAAGCTGCCCTTTTTTCAGGGTTCGATAAAACCTCGTAAGCTTCTTTGACTTCTTTGAATTTATTTTCAGCATCAGGATTATCTGGATTCTTATCCGGATGAAATTTCATGGCAAGACGTCTATAGATTTTTTTGAGTTCACTATCGCTAGCGCCTCGATCTGCACCTAATACTTCGTAAAAGTCTCGCTTAGCCATAATTTATTTTTCGGTGTAACGTGTTTTTCAATGAAGAAAAATGGTCGGAAGGTATACCCTCGCGACCATTTTTTAATTACTGATTTAATTTTCGATCAGGATGTTTTCTTGTCGTCGTCTGTAACCTCTTCAAATTCCGCATCCACGACGTCTCCATCATCTTCCTGCGTTTCTGTGGGATTCTCTCCGGTTGGCGATTCAGCTTGATCCGCATACATTTTTTCGGCTAACGATTGAGCTAACGTTGATAGGACCTGTGACTTAGCTTCAATCTCATCTTTATCAGCATTTTTTAACGCCTCTTCCGCATCTTTAGCAGCGTCTTCGATCTTTGCTTTCTCTTCCTCTGTAACTTTATCCTCATTCTCGCTAAGTGTTTTACGAACGCTGTGGATCAGAGCGTCACACTGATTACGAACATCAACTAACTCTCTTGCTTTCTGGTCGTCTTCAGCGTGCACCTCTGCATCTTTCACCATTTTTTCGATTTCCTCGTCTGATAGGCCAGAGTTCGCTTTAATGGTAATTTTATTTTCCTTGCCAGTTGCTTTGTCCTTCGCTGTCACATGTAATATTCCGTTCGCGTCAATGTCGAAATTCACTTCGATTTGGGGCATACCTCTCGCGGCTGAAGGGATGTCGGTTAAATTAAATTGTCCGAGGGACTTATTATCTTTTGACATCTCACGCTCACCTTGGACAACGTGAATAGTGACCGCTGTTTGGTTATCTTCCGCGGTTGAGAATACTTGGTCTGCCTTCGTTGGAATCGTTGTGTTTTTCTGTATTAGTTTGGTCATCACCCCACCCAATGTCTCGATACCTAGTGACAAGGGCGTCACGTCTAGTAACAACACATCTTTTACATCTCCTCTTAAAACGCCACCTTGAATTGCCGCTCCGACTGCCACGGCCTCATCTGGGTTGACATCTCGTCGGGGCTCTTTGTTAAAGAAGCCCTTTACCGTTTCCTGAACCTTTGGCATTCTTGTCATACCGCCAACCAAAATAATATCGTCAATGTCGGACGTTTTCACCCCGGCATCCTTGATTGCAACTCGGCACGGTTCCACTGTTCGGCTTATCAAATCATCAACGAGGCTTTCTAGTTTTGCTCGTGTTATTTTGACGTTTAGGTGCTTAGGCCCAGAAGCATCAGCGGTTATGTAAGGTAGGTTGACCTCAGTCTGCTGGCTTGCAGATAACTCAATTTTGGCTTTTTCCGCCGCCTCTTTTAGACGCTGGAGCGCTAACACATCGCTTTTAATGTCTACACCTTGGTCTTTTTTGAATTCGTCAGCAAGGTAGTCGATGATCCTTTGGTCAAAATCCTCACCGCCAAGAAACGTATCTCCGTTCGTAGACAACACTTCAAATTGATGCTCTCCGTCGACTTCCGCAATTTCAATAATGGACACATCGAAGGTGCCGCCACCTAAATCATAGATCGCGATTTTTCGATCCCCTTGTTTCTTGTCCATACCAAATGCAAGTGCGGCCGCTGTTGGTTCATTGATGATTCGTTTAACTTCTAAGCCTGCAATTTTCCCAGCATCTTTAGTGGCTTGCCGCTGTGAGTCGTTAAAATAAGCAGGAACGGTAATTACTGCTTCAGTCACTTCCTCCCCTAGATAGTCCTCAGCAGTCTTCTTCATTTTCATCAAAACTTGTGCTGAAATTTCGGGCGGCGCGCTTTGCTTGCCTCTGACTTCAACCCAAGCATCCCCGTTCTTAGCCCCAACAATGGAAAATGGGGAATTATCCTTTGCTTTGCTTACTTCCGCGTCTTTGAAGCGACGCCCTATTAATCGTTTAACTGCGAAGAGCGTATTTTCTGGGTTAGTTACCGCTTGTCTTTTTGCTGGCGCCCCAACTAAAACTTCGTCATCCTGGGTGTAGGCAATAATTGAGGGTGTTGTTCGGCCTCCCTCAGCGTTCTCTAATACCTTCGCTTCTCCGCCATCCATAACTGAGACACATGAATTTGTGGTTCCTAAATCGATTCCAATGATTTTGCCCATATTTATCTTCCTTAAATTCTAATTTCGTTATGTGACTAGTTTGGGTCAATAACTGACTTTTCAACCCTTTGAGTTTATTCTTTGGCCTTTGAGACACTCACCATGGCAGGACGAATTAACCGGTCTTTGAGTAAATATCCCTTCTGAAAAACGCTGAGAATTGTGTTCACTGCGGCTTCTGACTCCACCGTGTTCATTGCTTGATGTTTGTGCGGATCGAGCGTCTCTCCAAGCGGTGATATCTCTTTAATTTCAAAAGAATCAAAGACTTTAGTTAGCTGTTTAAGAGTTAATTCAACACCATCTTTGATGGCTTCAGCTGTTATGTTGTCGCTCTGTAAAGCTGCTTCTAAACTATCTTTAACAGCGAGAAGTTCGGTGGCGAACTTCTCTAATGCGTATTTGTGTGCATTTGAAATATCGGATTGAGACCTCTTTCGTGCGTTTTCCAACTCAGCGGTAGTGCGAAGCCATGCATCTTTGTTTTTCTCAGC
>CAJQMS010000059.1 GCA_905479505.1 uncultured Burkholderiales Genera incertae sedis bacterium
CTGTTTACCGTCGATCAGCGCGAAAAAGCAATGGTATTCCGTTTAGGAGAAATTACAAGCATAAAAACTGAGCCTGGTTTATTTTGGAAATTACCATTGATAGAAAACGTGATGTTTTTTGATGCGCGGACACACACGGTGGATACTGATGAGCCGGAAAGGTTTCTGACATCGGAGAAAAAGAACGTTCTGGTTGATTCCTTTATCAAGTGGAGAATATCAGACGTCAAACAGTACTACATCAGCGTGGGAGGTGATGAACGTAGGGCACGAGATCGTTTGAACAAGACAGTCAATGATAGTTTACGAGCTGAATTCGGCAAACGAACTGTGTATCAAGTGATTTCTGGTGAACGTGATGAAATTATGGAGTTGATGCGTGAGAAAGTAGATGTCGATGCGCGGAAAATTGGTGTCGAGGTGCTGGATGTGCGCCTTAAGCGCGTAGACTTGACGACTGAAATTAGCGATGCGGTTTATCGGCGAATGGAGGCGGAGCGAAAGCGGGTTGCAAACGAGTTAAGGTCAACTGGTTTTGCAGATTCGGAAAAAATTCGAGCAGATGCTGATCGCGAGAGAGAGATTATTATCGCGGAGGCTTACCGAGATGCCCAGCGTGTCAAAGGTGAGGGGGATGCGACTGCTGCATCCATCTATGCCACGGCTTTCAAAAAAGATCCAGAATTTTATTCATTTTATAAAAGTATGGGTGCCTACAGGGAAACATTCAATAATAAAAGCGATGTTTTGGTCGTTGAGCCAGAGTCTCCTTTCTTTAAGCACATGAGATAAACTTGACTCAATCGATTATTATCTTGCACAAGGATCTAGTAGAGTTGGAATTTGATGAGCTTTGGCTTTGGTAGTCTTGCAGTCGCTATAGCCTTAGTGCTCATCATAGAAGGCATAATACCGTTCTTGTCTCCATCCGTTTGGAGGGAGACGTTCGAAAGATTGGTTAAGATGTCGGATGGGCAAATTCGATTTTTCGGATTGTCTTCGATGCTAGTGGGTTTAATTATCCTCATTTTGTTGTCTTAGATAAGCAGTCGTAGACCTCAATATAAAATTAATAGGCTATAGTCATGCATCCAAATTGGTTGCTTCCAGAGTTTGTGGACGATGTTCTTCCTCAAGAAGCGCAAAACGTTGAGCGAGTAAGGCGAAGAGTTTTAGATCTTTTTGCATCTTGCGGGTATGAGTTAGTATCCCCGCCGCTCATAGAGTACATAGAATCCTTGCTAACGGGGTCTGCTAAAGATCTGGATTTGCAAACTTTCAAATTAGTGGATCAAATATCAGGTAAAACTCTGGGAATTAGAGCTGATATAACACCACAAATTGCGAGAATAGATGCACATTTGCTGCGTGGCGAAGGGGTCTCGAGACTTTGTTATGCCGATAGAGTGTTAAGAACACAACCTGAACAGGGCGGCATGAGTCGGGAGCTGGTTCAACTTGGCGCGGAGCTGTTCGGTTGCTCTGAAATTGTTGCAGATATCGAAATTAATCGACTCATGGTTCAAAGCGTACGAGAAGTGGTGGGCAGTCCATTAACGCTAGACTTGGGTACTGTTGCAATTGCCCAAGCCGTCTCAAACTGGCTTAATTTATCAGAAGAATCAAAGGTCCAGTATTACCGCGGACTCCAGCTAAAAGATTCGGATATGTTGGAAGATTTTTCGCGAGAATTTAATGACGATGCGCGAGCAGTAGTCATGGCATTACCTAAGATGTATGGAGATTACACTGTCATCGAACGGGGGCGTGATGTTTTGGCGTCTGTGCCAGGAGCAAAGCAACGGCTTGATGAGCTGGATATGGTCTATAACGCCGTTAAGGGATATGTTAGTCACGTATCATTCGACCTGGCTGAGCTGAGGGGTTTCGAGTATCACAGTGGACTGGTCGCAGCTGTATACGTTGAGGGCCAAACTAGCCCCATAGCGCGCGGCGGAAGGTATGATCATGTGGGCCAGACGTTCGGTAAAGCTCGACCGGCGACAGGTTTCACGCTTGATCTTCGTAGGCTTGCACAATGTTCAAGTGTAAACGGCGCAGCTAATTCGGTTAAAAAAGTATGGGCACCAAGCTCGGACAATGATGCAAAGCTGCTTTCTAAGATAAGCTCTTTGAGGCAATCGGGAGATGTGGTTATTGAGGACCTTTCAGGGGGTACGCAAAATCTGATTGGCAGTCAATATACCCATAAGTTAGTTAAGAACGCGTCGGAGTGGTCGCTCGTGGACATTGATCGATCTATAGATCGTTAGATTATTAATTTTTAAGGCACACATGACAAAGAATGTTGTAGTAGTTGGGACTCAATGGGGTGACGAGGGCAAAGGCAAAATAGTGGACCTCCTGACTGAGCAAGTATCGGGAGTTGTGCGATTTCAAGGTGGTCACAATGCGGGTCATACGCTGGTAATAAAAGGTCAAAAAACGGTCCTTCATCTTATTCCGTCTGGGGTGCTGAGGCCTAACATGCGTTGCTTTATTGGTAACGGAGTGGTGATTTCTCCGCCAGCGCTTATTGAAGAGATGGACATGTTGAAGTCCGCTGGGGTTTCGGTAGATGGACGAATTCTTTTAAGTGAGTTATGTCCTGTTATTCTGCCGACTCATATCGAAATTGATAAAGCGCGAGAGCTTAGTAAAGGTGTCGATAAGATAGGCACGACAGGTCGTGGGATAGGCCCTGCTTATGAAGATAAGGTCGCGCGTCGTGGCATAAGAATACGTGATTTGCTCGATGAAAAGACATTAACTCAAAAACTTGAGTCGCTGATGGAGTACCACAATTTTTTGCTCGAGAAGCGTTATGGCTTAGATGGAGTAGCGGTGGCTGAGGTGTTGGACAGTTTGCTTAACGATGCTCTCATACTCAGGC